>CANJKQ010000031.1 GCA_947474905.1 Pseudomonadota bacterium
CCGGAACCTGCTTTCCGACAGCAACATGCCACCTGGAAAGACATAAGCCTGGATGAAATCGACGTTCTGGGCATAAGCCTCGAAAATAGCGTCATCAATAGCGATATACTGCACCGCTGCCCGACCGCCCGGCTTCAGTGCCCGGGCAATCGCCGCCAGATAGTCCCGCCAATAGGCCTGCCCCACCGCCTCGACCATCTCGATGCTGACCACGGCATCATAATGTCCGGCCACATCGCGATAATCGGTCAACGTCACCTCGACGCCGGGCAACGACGCCTTGGTCAACGCCTGAACCTGCTCCTCGGAAATGGTGATGCCATGGACACGTCGTCCCGCCGCCGATGCGATGCGGGCAAATGATCCCCAGCCGCAGCCAATCTCAAGAATATGGTCACCGGGCTCGGTGGCGGTCCGCTCCAGCATGGCCGTCAGCTTGCGGTGTTGCGCCGCCTCCAGCGGCTCGTCGCTGCGCATCGGCTGATCAAATAGCGCACTTGAATAAGCGAGTGTCGGATCGAGCCACGCCGCGTAAAAATCGTTGCCCAGATCATAATGGCGATGAATGTTGCGCCGCGCCCCGATCCGGCTGTTGCGATTGGCAATATGCCATAGCCGCCGCAGCGCCCAGCCCAGGCCATGCGCTCGCCCGGTATTGCCCAATGTCCGTCGATTGCGGGAGAAAATCTCAAACAGCGCAACCGGGTTGGGGCTTGACCACTCCCCCTTTGACCACGCGACATACCAGCCGACCGAGCCGCCGCTCGCCAAGCGGAGCAACGCGCGCCAGCTGGCAAGATCAACCTCAACCCGCGGACCCGGCGCCCGGCCGCCCAGCAGCCGCTCTGCCCCGCCGGGCAGCGTCACGCGCAATTCGCCGACGGCAAGCCCCTGATCGATTCGGTCCAGAATGCGGTGGCCCAGCGGCGCCGTCAGCGACAGCAACAGGCTGCCAATTGTTCGGCCCGCAGCGCGTGATCGCTGGGCAGGCGATTCAGGCTCGGGCAGGACGGCATTCATCTCGCGTCGCTACATGCCTCGAAGTTTCCGCGAAAAAAAGGGGGATGTGCAGCCGTGCTACCCAATATCGCGAAGCGCGGCGAGCGCGCGTTCGCGCGCCTCGCGATGGCCGATCCGCTTGGCGGGGTAGCCACGGGGTCGTACCCCGCTTGCGTCCGGATCGTGGATCGCCGCGTCGGATAGCCCCGCCAATTCGGGCACCCAGCGCCGGATATAGTTGGCCGCGCCGAATTTTTCGGACTGGGTCAGCGGCGCCATGATCCTGACGAACATATTGGAATCGACGCCCGTTCCCGCCGTCCACTGCCAGTTGACCGCGTTGGAGGCATAATCGGCATCGATCAGCGTGTCCCAAAACCATTGCTCGCCGCGTCGCCAGTCGATCAGCAGATGTTTGATTAGGAACGAGGCCGTGATCATTCGAACGCGGTTATGCATCCACCCCGTCACCCAGAGCTGGCGCATGCCGGCATCGACAATGGGATAGCCGGTACGGCCCTGTTGCCAGGCTTTCAGGTCGGCTTCGGCCTCCCGCCCCTCGCGCCAGGGAAAGCGATCGAAGTTCGGCCGCGAATTGCGGCTGCCATAATCGGGGAATTGCAGGATGACGTTGGCGGCATAATCGCGCCAGCCCAGCTCGCCCAGAAAGGTTTTCACCGACCCGCCCGCTTCAGCCACCGCGTGCCATGCTTGCGCCGGTGACACTTCGCCGAAATGAAGATGGGGGGAGAGACGCGACGTGCCCTCGGTCGCGGGCAGATTGCGTTGCTCGGCATAGGCGCCGGCGCTTGCCACAAAGGCCGCAAGCCGCGCTGCGCCGCCTGCTTCGCCGGGTCGCCAATCTGCGTCAAAACCCTCGGCCCAATTGGGACGGGTTGGCAGCAAGGCCCAATCGTCGAGCGCGTCGCTCGCGGGCCAGACGGCAGGCGCCGGGATGGTTTGCGGCGCCGCGCCGGGGCTTTGCGGGGGCATCACCTCGTTCAGCGCGCGCCAGAATGGCGTGTAGATTTTGTACGGCGCGCCTGCGCCGGTGGTGATGCTGCCGGGCGGCGCAAGATAATTGCCGTCGTGCAGCACGAGCTCTAGCCGTTTGCCAACGGCGCGCTCGGCATTGCGCCACCAGGGTTCGTAATGGCGCAGCGCATGGACGCGGGCCGCCCCGGTCTCCGCCGCCAGCGCCGCCAGCACATTCTCGCAACGCCCGCGCCTCAGAATCAACCGCGAACCACGTTGTTCTATTGCTTGCGCCAGGGACTTCAGACTGTGATGCAACCACCAGCGCGACGCCCCGCCCATTGCATAATGCTTGGGCGTCTCGTCATCGAGGACATAGACGGGCACCACCGGCCCCTCATCAATCGCCGCCGCCAGCGCCGACTGATCGGCAAGCCGCAAATCCTGTCGCAGCCAGAGGAGAGTCGGTTGGGTCATCGCCCGACCGCGACTAGGTCAGATCATCCCTCACCCGCCATATCGCCAACGGTCCAGGTCTGCCCCTTGGCGACGAGCTTCTGCAGGTCGGCGACCTTGCCTTCCGAAGCGCTGGCATTCTGGCTGACCACCGCCGCCTCGAAGGTCGGCTTGGGATCGTCATAGAGCACGCCGAGCGCCATCGGGAAATCGCCAAAGGGCAGCTCGACCAGCATGTGCGCGACGGTGCGGTTGGTGACGTCGTGGACGATCACGCCCGCCGCTTGCCAGTCGCCGTCGACGACATCGACGACGACCGGGGTCAGCGTCTGGTGATCAATGGCAATGCCCTTGGAGCCGCCCGCGAACAGCATCGGCTTGCCATTTTCGAGCCATAGCTGCTGGGTCGCGGCGTTGGTCTTGGCGGTGAACTCCTCGAACACCTCGTCATTATAGACGATGCAATTCTGGTAGATTTCGACGAACGCCGCGCCCTGATGGGCATAAGCCGCTTTCAACACGCCACCCAGATTCTTGTGGACGTCGATGCCCCGCGCGACGAAGCGCGCGCCCGCGCCGAGCGCGAAGGCGCAGGGCTTCACCGGATGGTCGACCGAGCCATAAGGCGTCGATGGCGAGCGCGTGCCCTCGCGGCTGGTCGGCGAATATTGCCCCTTGGTCAGCCCGTAAATCTCGTTGTTGAACAGCAGGATCTGGCAATTGAGGTTGCGCCGCAGCAAGTGCATCGTGTGGTTGCCGCCGATCGACAACGCATCGCCGTCGCCGGTGATGATCCACACATCGAGTTCGGGATTGGCGAGCTTCACCCCCGTCGCCACCGCCGGCGCTCGGCCGTGGATGGTGTGGAAGCCGTATGTCTCCATATAATAGGGGAAGCGCGACGAGCAGCCGATGCCGCTGACGAACACGGTATTCTCGGGCCGCGCGCCGATTTCGGGCATGGTGCGCTGCACCGCCTTCAGGATCGCATAGTCGCCGCAGCCCGGGCACCAGCGCACTTCCTGGTCGGTCTCCCAATCCTTGGGCGTGGTCGGGCGGATGGGGGTCATGTCGTTCATCGTCAAATCTCTCTCAGAAATTGCGGCAACCAAGCCAGCGGCACCACCACAAGCGCCGCGTTGGGCAGCCACCACGCCAGCTGAAAATCGCCGATCAGCACCCAGTAGCTCAGCGCCATACCGCCCGCGCACATCGTCAGCACCAGCGACACCAACGCCAGCGGGCGCCAGCGCGGGTCGCCGCGCGCCGCCAGCCGCACGGCGGCGAGACCGACCAAGGCGAAGGCAAGGTCGAGCGGCGCGAACGACCAGTTCCAGGCATCGACCGATCGGGTGCCATAGCCCTCATACATCACGCCAGCGGGAACCGCGATCAGCCCGGCGCATAGCAACGACGCAAGCCCCCAATAAGCCAGCATGCCAAGGTCGGCGACGCGAAGGAAGACGGCGAGGCTGCGGCTCACGCCAGCATCCCCTCGATCGCGTCCTCGATCTCGAAGATGCGGAAGGGTTGGCCGGAGACCTTGTTGAGCGGCTTGGCGTCGATCAGATACTGGTCGCGGAGCAGGGTCTTGAACTGGCCGGTGTTCATTTCCGGCACCAGCACCTTGTCATACCCCTTCAGCAACGCGCCCAGATTGGCAGGGAGCGGCCAGATGTGGCGGACATGGATGTGGCTGACGCTGTGCCCCTTGCGCCGTGCGCGCCGCACCGCCTGGTGGATGGGGCCATAGGTCGATCCCCAGCCGACCACCGCCAACTTGCCGCCCGGCTCGCCCAAAGTCACTTCCTGATCGGGCACCTTGATGCCAAGCACCTTGTTCTGGCGCGTATCGGTCATCGCCTGGTGGTTGGCGGCAGAGTAATCGATATTGCCAGACCCTTGCGCCTTCTCGATGCCGCCGATGCGATGGAGCAGGCCGGGGGTGCCGGGCTTGACCCAGGGCCGCGCGAGCTTGGCATCGCGGGCATAGGGCTTGAAGCCATCGGCGGGCGGCTCGGCGAGGAAGGTCACCGGGAACGGCTCGTACGCGCTCATGTCGGGCACTTTCCACGGCTCGGCGGCGTTCTGCATATAGCCGTCGGTCAGCAGCATCACCGGCGTCATATATTGCGTGGCGATGCGCACCGCCTCGATCGCGACCTCAAAGCAATCCGCCGCCGAGCGCGAGGCGATGACGGGGAGCGGCGCGTCGCCATTGCGGCCATAGACCGCCTGGTAAAGGTCCGATTGCTCGGTCTTGGTCGGCAGGCCCGTGGAAGGCCCGCCGCGCTGGGCGTTGACGATCACGAGCGGTAGCTCGGTCATGATCGCAAGGCCCATCGCTTCCGTCTTGAGCGCGATGCCCGGACCGGACGAGCAGGTGACACCGAGCGACCCGGCATAAGACGCACCCAGTGCCGAGGCGATCGCGGCGATCTCATCCTCGGCCTGGAAGGTGGTGACGCCATATTCCTTGTAGCGCGACAGCGTGTGGAGGATCGCGCTGGCCGGCGTGATCGGATAGCCGCCGAAAAACATCGGCAACTCCGCGAGATTGGCGCCCGCGACGAGGCCCAGCGAAATCGCCTCCGCGCCGGTGACGGTGCGATACAGCCCCGGCTCGGCTTCCACCGCGTCGACATGCACCTGCCGCAAACGGTGTGAGCCAAGGCCACTGCCGCCAATCTCCGCCGTTTCGCCATAAGCATGGCCGGCGTTGAGCGCCGCGATATTGGCATCGGCGAGCTCGGGGTTCTTGGCGAATTTGGTCTTGAGCCAGTCGATCAGGGGGCCACGGCTACGGTCGAACATCCACAGCGCCAGGCCCAGCGTCCACATATTCTTGCAGCGCAGCGCTTCCTTATTGCCAAGGCCAAACGCCTTAACCGATTCGAGCGTCAGCGCGCTGATGTCAAAGGCGAGCAGCTGCCACTTGGCGAGGCTGCCGTCCTTCAGCGGATTGCTGTCGTACTTGGCCTTGGCAAGGTTGCGCTCGGTGAACTCGCCCTCATCGGCGATGATCAGGCCGCCGGGCTTCAGCTGGTCGACATTCACTTTCAACGCCGCCGGGTTCATCGCGACGAGCACGTCGGGCGCGTCGCCCGCCGTTTCGATCTGGGTTGAGCCGAAATTGATCTGGAAGGCCGACACGCCGAACAAGGTGCCCTGCGGCGCGCGGATTTCCGCTGGGAAGTCCGGGAAAGTCGCGAGGTCATTGCCGGCCAGCGCGGTCGAGAGCGTAAACTGGCCCCCGGTCAGCTGCATGCCGTCACCCGAGTCGCCTGCGAAACGGACGACAACGGATTCGCCGTGCGTGGTGGCGTCGAGGGAGGAAGGGGGAAGGTCTTTGGTGGCAGTTGCCATTCACGAATTCCTGCAAGGCGTGGTTTATGGGCGGCTCTACGCCCGTCGCTCGCGTCGCCCAAGCATAAATTATGTCAGTTGAGTGATGGAAGCGGTTTCGAATGTCTCGCCAAGCGTCAGGATCGACGTCGCATGACGACGGGCAACCGCCAGCGTGTCCTGCCCATATCCCCCGCCAAGCGTGCTGGCGAGCGGGATGCCACGCGCCACCGCCAGCCGCATCACCCATTGGTCGCGGCGGACAAGCCCGGCTTCGCTCAGCGCGAGTCTCCCCAACCGATCGCCCTCAAACGGGTCGACGCCGGCCTGATAAAGGATCAACTCGGGCGCAAAGCGGTCAATGAGCGGCGGCAGCGTTTCGGCCAGCGCCGCCATATAGCCTTCATCATCGACCCGGTCGGGCAAGGGCACATCGAGCGTCGAGCGCGCCTTGCGCACCGGAAAATTGCGCTCGGCATGGATCGAATAGGTCGCGATGTCGTGGCGTCCGGCGGTCAGTGCGGCGGTGCCGTCGCCCTGATGCACGTCGCAATCGACAACCAGCACGCGGTCGACCACGCCCTCCTCCACCAAACGCACGGCGGTGACGGCGAGGTCGTTGAACACGCAATAGCCCGCCCCGGTATCGGCCAACGCATGGTGGCTGCCGCCAGCACTGTTGGCAGCGTATCCATGTTCTACTGCCATCAGCGCCGCGAGATAGGTGCCCCCCGGCACACGCTGCGCCCGGCGCGCCACCTCTGGCGTTACCGGAAAGCCGATCCGCCGCTCTTTGGCGGGGGGCACGCGGGCCTCGATGACTTCGGCCACATAATCCGGGTCGTGGACGGCTTCCAGCCAGGCGCGCGGCATCGGCTCCGGCTCAAGCCAGTCGATCGCCGCACCGCTTTGACGCAGCAAATCGCGCACCAGCCCGTTCTTTCCCCATTGATAGGGGCTGCCCGGCGGCGCAGGCGCGACATATTCAGGATGATGGACAATGATCATTGCTTTTAGGTAGGCGCAATCAACATCTCGCGCCAAGATGGCCGCAAAGACCATGGGAGGAACCGCATGACCGAGCCCTATACCCGTCCCGATGTGGCGCAATTTCTGGCGATGCTGAACGGCATGCCCGGGCCAAAGATGCATGAGGTCGGCGCGGTCGCGGCGCGGCAAGTCTATACCGGCATGCGCGACATGGTCGATCTGCCCATCGGCCCGCTCGCCATCATCCGCGACCTGACGATCCCCGGCCCGGCGGGTGACATTCCCGCTCGCCTGTTCGACGCACGGGAGACGCGCGAGCCGGGCCCGGTGGTGGTCTTCTACCATGGCGGCGGCTTCACCATTGGCGACCTCGATACGCATGCCAGCTTTTGCGCAGAAATTGCGCGGACGCTCGATCTGCCGGTGATCGCGGTCGATTACCGGCTGGCGCCCGAACACCCCTTCCCCGCCGCGACCGACGATGCCGAGGCGGCGGCACGGTGGGTGGCGACGTCGCCTGCGTCGCTGGGGCGGGACGTGACCGGAATGGTCACCTGCGGTGACAGCGCGGGCGGCAATCTGGCCATCGTCGTGGCGATGGCGCTGCGCGACCGCCCCGCCGCTGCGCCCGTGATCGCGCAACTGCCGATCTATCCGGCAACCGATTATACCCGTGACTATCCTTCCTATGAGGCATTTTGCGAGGGCCGGTTGCTCACGCGCGAATCGATGGCGTGGTTCCGGGAAAGCTACGCCCCGGTCAACGAGGATCTGCGGGTCTCGCCGCTTATGGGTGATCTCACCGGCATGCCACCGGCGGTCATCATCACGGCGGGTCTTGACCCTATTCGCGATCAGGGGCGCGCCTATGCCGCCAAGCTGATCGAGGCAGGGGTTCCCGTGGTCTATCGCGAAGCGGTGGGCAGCATCCACGGCTTCGTCACGCTGCGCCTCGCGGTGCCGTCATCCGCGGGCGATGTCGCGGGCTTCCTCGCTGCCGCCAAAGCCGTGATTGCCGAGGCG
>CANJKQ010000032.1 GCA_947474905.1 Pseudomonadota bacterium
AACGGCGGGGCACGGCGCGGATTTATACCCAGCGCGATCGCGCGCGGCTCGCCTGGATTTTGCGCGGCAAGCGCGTCGGCTTCAGCCTGGCGGAAATTCGCGAGATGATCGACCTTTATGACATTGGCGACGGCCGCCGCGCCCAGCGCGAAGTGACCATCGCCAAGTGCCGCGAGCGCGTTGCCCTGCTCGCCGCGCAGAAGAAAGATATTGACGCGGCGATCGAAGAATTGTCGCACTTCATCGCCATGCTGGAGCCCGTGCTCGAGCAGGACCGCCACAAGATTTGACGCTATAACCGCCGCGCCCCGCGGCCCGACAAGAGGATATCATGCCAAGCTATACCCCGCCCGTTCGCGACACCCGTTTCGTGCTGGAGCATGTCGTCGGCCTCGCCAACTATGCCAATCTGCCGGGGTTTGAAAATGCGACGCCCGATGTCGTCGACGCGGTGCTGGATGAAGGCGGCAAATTTGTCGCCGAGGTGCTGTTCCCGCTCAACCAGAGCGGCGACCAGCAAGGCTGCACGCGCCATGACGACGGATCGGTGACAACGCCCGAGGGCTTTAAGGAAGCCTATCGCCAGTTTGTTGATTCGGGCTGGTCGACGCTGAGCGCACCGGCGGAATTTGGCGGTCAGGCGATGCCGCACGCGGTGTCGACCGCGTTTGAGGAATATATGATCTCCGCCAACATGGCCTTCGCCATGTATCCCGGCCTTACCCATGGCGCGACGGCGGCGCTGCTGGTGAAGGGCAGCCCTGAGCAGCAGGCGATGTACGTCCCCAAGATGGTGTCGGGCGAATGGGGCGGCACCATGAACCTGACCGAGCCGCAATGCGGCACTGACCTTGGCCTCATCAAGACCAAGGCCGAGCCGCAGGCGGATGGCAGCTACGCCATCACCGGCACCAAGATCTTCATCTCGTCGGGCGAGCATGACCTGACGAGCAACATCATCCATCTGGTGCTCGCCAAGACGCCGGGCGCGCCCGATTCGACCAAGGGCATCTCGCTGTTCGTGGTGCCGAAGTTCCTGGTCAATGCGGATGGCTCGCTGGGCGCGCGCAACGCGGTGACGTGCGGCTCGATCGAGCACAAAATGGGCATTCACGGCAATTCGACCTGTGTGATGAATTATGACGGCGCCAAGGGCTGGCTGGTCGGCGAGGAGATGAAGGGCCTTGCTGCCATGTTCATTATGATGAACGCGGCCCGGCTCGGCGTCGGCCTGCAGGGGCTGGGCGTTGCCGAGACGGCATACCAGAACGCCGTGCAGTACGCGCATGATCGCCGCCAGGGCCGCGCGCTGACCGGCGCCAAGGAGCCGGGTGAGAAAGCCGATACGCTGTTCGTCCACCCCGATGTCCGCCGCATGCTGATGGACGCCAAGGCGCTGACCGAAGGGCTGCGCGCGCTGTGCCTGTGGGGGGCGCTGCAGGTCGATCTCGAGCACAAGGCGCCGACCGAGGAAGAGCGGACGCTGGCTGCCGATTTGATCGGGCTGCTCACCCCCGTCATCAAGGGCTACGGCACCGACAAGGGCTATGACATCGCGACCAACGCGCAGCAAGTCTATGGCGGCCATGGCTACATCGCCGAATGGGGGATGGAGCAATATGTCCGCGATGCGCGCATCGCGATGATCTATGAAGGCACCAATGGCGTGCAGGCGATGGACCTGGTTGGCCGCAAGCTCGCCCAGAATGGCGGCCGCGCGGTGCAGACCTTGTTCAAGATCGTCGGCGAGGAAGTCGCGGCAGCGAAGGGTGTCGAGAGCCTCGCCGATTTCGCTGGGCGGCTGGAGCGGGCGAACAACGACTTGCAGGCAGCGACGCTCTGGTTCGTCCAGAACGGCATCAAGAGCCCCGACAATCTCGGCGCGGGCGCGCACAGCTATATGCACCTGATGGGCATCGTCGCGGTTGGCCTGATGTGGCTGCGCATGGCGACGGCGGCGACGCGGTTGCTGGCGGACGGCGATGCGGCGCAGGATCGCGCTTTCCTGGAGGCCAAGCTGGTGACGGCGCGCTATTTCGCCGAGCGCATCCTGCCCGACACCGGCGCGCTGCGCCGCAAGATCGAAGGCGGCGCGGACGCGGTGATGGCGCTGGCGCCGGAGATGTTCGACCGGGCGGCGTGAGGGTATTCGTCACCCCCAAACAATCCTCTCCCGTTTACGGGAGAGGATAGCGCAGCTTGCCGACTTGTCGGCTAGCGGAGCTTGGTGAGGGTGTGCGTGACGGACAGCGTGGGATTTTAACCCCTCACCCAGCTCCGACTAAGCCTTTGCTGACGCAAAGACTAAGTCTGCGCAACCCTCTCCCCTGCAAGCAGGGGAGAGGGGTAGTTTGGATTTTACCGCCCGCTCGCATTCCCCAGGTCGCTTGCCAGGGGGCCGTCGGTGACGGGGGGCTCGGCGATGGGGCCGCTTGGGTCGGCGGCGGGGATGGTGGGCTGGAAGGTCTGCGCCTTCATGCATTGCGGCTTGGGAATGCCGACGAAGACGCGGCAATTCCACAACATCTTGTCAAAGTAATGGTCGTGATCGCGGAAATAGCTGAAAGCCATCGTCGCGATCTGGCCTGAAGCGAGCGGCAGGTGCCGGGGCGTGTCCGCCGCCTTGGTCCACGCCATGAATTTGCAATAGGACCGCTCGCCACAGCTATGCACCGCCAGCCGGGCGAGGTCGCCAGCGGGGATGGCGGGATCGATCGTCACCAGGAAGCTGTTGGCATCGCCCGCCACCGGCGGCGGCAGCTTGGCAATCGCCCCGTTGACCAGCGCCAGCCGCGCCTCGGGCGTGAGCAGGTCGCCTGCCAGCACCCCGGCGCGATGCGCGGGGGAATAGAGGGCTAGCGCGGCAATGGCCGGCTCCGAGCCGCCCGCGCGCCGCGCAAAGGCGCCCGGGGTTCCCCACCATCCCGCCCAGCGGAAGAACAGGTGCGGGCCAACCGCGGCGATCTTGTCGAGGCTGGCGCTCCAATAGGGCACCACCCAGTCGGTATGATAGTGCGTCGCATAGCCGACCTTGCCGTCAACCGCCCCGGTCAACGCCGCCTCGGCGATCAGGCGCGCGCGGCTCCACGCGATGGCGGACCAGGCATGGCGTTGCAGCGCGCCGTCGCAGGTGAAGGTGAATTGGCAGCCGGTGCTGCGCTCCGAACCCTGAAAGACGACGCCGCAGACCGTCTTGGGGAAAGCGGGGTGGCGCAGGCGATTGAGCACGACTTGCGCCACCGCGCGCTCCCCGGTTGCCTCATCGCCCGCTTCGTAAAGCTCGGCCGCGGCAAGGCAATCGATCGCGCGGGCGCGGTCAACCGGCGGCGCGTCGAGGCGGAAGGGGCGAGCGGCGGGCACCGGATCGCTGGAAAAGGGAATGGCGGCGTTGATTGCGCGTGCATCATCGGGCGCCAGATTTTCGATCGCGACGGGCTCGACCGGCGGCACTTCGGTCGGCGGCACGACGCGCGGGGTCGGTGCCAGGCGATGGGCGCGCGGCGCGGGCCGGGGCGCGAAGCGGACGACAAGCGCAGGGCCGATCAGCGCCGCGAGCGCAATCAGCACCGTGATGGCGCGCAGCCATGGCCCGGGTGCGGCGGGCCGAACCGGCCGATCAAGAGCAATCGGAGCATGCATCGTTTCTGGCCTGTGCAGCATGATGGCCCAACGATCAGGCCAGCGCCTGGCTCCCCGAGTTGGATTCGAACCAACGGCCGCTCGATTAACAGTCGAGTGCTCTACCGCTGAGCTATCGGGGAATGCGGCAAGGAACGGCCACGCCGCTCGTCGAGGCGCGGCCTATAGCAGCGGGATTTCCGGGAACGCAAGGGGCATGTGGTGTGGCGCTGCTGCGTCGGCGAAAGCCAAGGCAGCGACGCTCTATCCGTCATCCCAGCCTCTATGCGTCATCCCAGCGAAAGCTGGGATCGCTAGCGGCGAGGGAATCCCGCCATCGCCAGCGACCCCAGCTTGCGCTGGGGTGACGAGGAGACGTTACGCGAGAAACTGCTCCATCGTGATGCGGTCGTCGAGGGCATGTTCGGGGTCGAACAGCAGCGTCAATTCGCGGGTGCGGTCGCTGGCGACGTCGATCCTCGCCACGTCGCGGACTTCGCGTTGGTCGGCAACCGCGCTCACGGGGCGCTTGGCAGCTTCGAGCACGCGGAACGAAATGCGCGCCTTGTCGGGCAGGATGGCACCTCGCCAGCGGCGCGGGCGGAACGGGCTGATCGGCGTCAGCGCCATCAGCGCCGAATCGAGCGGCAGGATCGGGCCTTGCGCCGAGAAATTATACGCGGTCGACCCGGCGGGCGTCGCCACCAGCGCGCCGTCGCAGAATAATTCGGGCAGAACGACGCGATCGTTGACCGTCACTTCCAGCTTGGCGGTCTGGCGGGTTTCGCGCAGCAACGACACTTCGTTGATCGCCGGCAGCGTGTGGATTTCGCCCTCAATCGTCTCGGCGGTCATCCGCAGCGGGCGGATCTGAAACGCCTTGCTCATCGCGAGCCGCTGATCGAGCCCGAAATCGCGAAACTCGTTCATCAAGAAACCGACCGTGCCCAGATTCATGCCGAACACCGGCACCGGCGGGCGGCGGCTTTCCAGCATCATGTGCAGCGTCTGCAGCATGAAGCCGTCGCCGCCCAGCGCGATCACGATCTCGGCGTCGTCAAGCGACACCCAGTCATGCGTCTCACGCAGCGCAACGGCCGCCTCCTGCGCCGCATCGGTGGGCGAGGCGAGCAGCGCGCGACGCTCAAAAGAGGTCATCCGCCGGTAACGCTCATATGGCGGGCGACCGCCGGCGTGGCGCCGCGCGCGACCGAAAAATCGTGGCGGGCGGGCTTCAGCCGCATTGCCTCGTCAAGCAGCGCATCGACAGCGGCGAGGCCCTCGTTGCGCAACGCCGCCTTCAGATCGACCTGATCGTCATGGCCAAGGCACATGTAAAGCTTGCCCTCGGTCGTCAGCCGCACGCGGTTGCAGCCATCGCAGAAATTGGCGGTGAGTGGCGAGATGAGGCCAAGTCGCGTGTCGCTACCCTCGACGCGCCAATAGCGCGCCGGGCCGCCGGTGCGATGCGTGTCGCGGACCAGCGGGAAACGCGCCGCCAATTGATCGAACACCTTGGTCAGCGGCAGGAAACGATCGGCGCGATCCTCGTCAATCTGGCCGAGCGGCATCGTCTCGATGAGCGAGAGGTCAAGCCCCTCGTCGCACGCCCAGGCGAGCATATCGCCGATCTCGCCCTCGTTCAGGCCTTTGAGTGCGACCATGTTGATCTTGACGCGCATCCCCGCCACCTTGGCCGCCGCGATGCCCGCCAGCACCTGCGCCACGTCGCCATGGCGCGTGATATAGCGGAACGTGGCGGGATCGCGGCTGTCGAGGCTGACGTTGATCCGGCGGATGCCTGCCTGCGCCAGCGCCTCGGCATGTTGGGCCAGACGCGTGCCGTTGGTCGTCATGGTCAATTCGTCGAGACCCTGGCCGACATGGCGGCCAAGCCGCTGCACCAGCTCGATCATGTCGCGCCGGACCAAGGGCTCGCCGCCGCTTAACCGCACCTTGGTGACGCCGCGCGCGATGAACCGCTCGGTAATCAGCGCCAGTTCCTCAAGGCTCAGGATTTGCGCGCGCGGCAGGAACGTCATCTCCTCCGCCATGCAATAGCGGCAGCGCAAATCGCAGCGATCCGTCACCGACACGCGCAGATAGCGAATGGTGCGGCCATGCGTGTCAATCAGGGGAGCGGCGCAGCTCATATCCTGGTGAGCTAAGCACTTTGCCTGGCCGCGACAAGGGCAAGCGTTGCCGAGCCGGGGGACACGCCCTAGACCGGCTTGATGCTATCCAATGATTTCCAGCCATTGGCAGTGAACGGCACCGCCGCCGGGGCAGGCCAGCCCTTGTTCATCCTTTCCTTTCGCCAGCGCGACGAATTGGCGACGCTGGCGGCGGGCGCGGGCTGGCAAGTCGTGGCGGCGCGGCGGGGTGACGCGGTGGCGCAGCGTTTCGGGTCGAGCGGTGCCCGCGTCGCCGTGGTTGATGCGCGCGGCGCGCTGGGCGACGGGCTGGCCGCGGTTGCCGCGCTGGGCGAGGCGGCGGCGGCGAGCGGGGCGGCGCTGCTGGTGCTGGTGTCGCGGCCCGATACCGGCGAGATCGGCGCGTTTCTTGAGGCGGGTGCAACGCATTTTCTGGCAAGCCCGCATAGCGAAGCCGAATTCCTCTACGCGCTGCGCTATGCCGCGCGCCACGCCGATCGCACCACCACTGATCGCCGACGCCAATCGGCGACGACCGCGCTGGGGCTGCGCCTTGCGGGCGGGCGGTTGCGGCTGACCCCGGCGCTGGCGGCATTGCTTGATGTCGAGGAGACCGCGTCGGCCAGGTCGGTGCTGGCCGGGCTGCCCCATGACGAGCGGCGCAATGTGCTGCAGGCGATACGGCGCGCCCGGCAACAGGGGCCGACGGCGGTTGCGCTGGACGTGGCGCCGCTCGGCCGGATCGCGCTTCACCTTCAGGTCGATGCCGGCGGGCGGCTCGACGGTCTGGTCGAGCGGTTGATCGACACGCCCACCGCGCGGACGATCGTCGCCGATGCGCTGGTGCCGCCGCGCGATGCCGCGCATGGCCGGGGCTGGCTGGAGCAGCGGCTGCGGCTGGGCAGTCGCGTGCCGCTGCACGGGCTGCTCGTCAGCTTCAGCCGTTTTGACATCGTCAACACCGCCTATGGCCGGGCGATTGGCGACGCGCTGATCCGTGCGGCCCTGCAGCGCATCGATGACGTCGCCGGATCGGTGCTGGGGCGCGATTTCGTCGCGGTCCGCATGGCGGGCGCCGATTTCATGCTCGCCGCCGCCGCTCCGGCCGCGCAGATCGAGGTCGCCGGTGGCCGCATCGCCGAGGCGCTGGCGCGGCCATTCATCGCCGGTGGTCAGATGGTGGTGATGGGCTGCCGCATCGGCATTGCGACCGCTATTGAGGGGGATGATGTCGCCGCGCTGCTGCGCCGCGCGTCGGAAGCGCTGGCCGAGGCGCGGTCATCCGACAGCGCGACGATGGTCATCCATGATGGCGGTCAGGCAAGCGCGGCGGCGCTCGATACCCTGGCGGTCGATCTGCGCCACGCGCTGGCGCAAGATGAAGTGGCGCTATTGTTTCAGCCGCAAGTGGCGATCGCGACCGGCAAGATTGTCGGGGTCGAGGCGCTGGCACGGTGGGAGCATTCGGCCTTTGGCGCGCTGGGCGCGGAAACGCTGTTCGCCGCCGCCGAACGCGCCGAGCTGGCGATTGCCCTGTCGGACCATATCCAGCGTGGTGCGCTGGCGGCGGCGGCGCGCTGGCCCGCCGCGCTGCGCGAGCTGCGGCTGGCGATCAACCTTACCGCCGCCGATATCGCCCGGCCCAATTTCGCCGATATTTTCCTCGATCGGGTCGATAGCAGCGGCTTTCCCCGCGCCCGGCTGACGGTGGAGATCACCGAAAGCGGGCTGATCGACGATCTGGGCGCCGCCGCCCGGCTGCTGGGGGCATTGCGCGCGGCGGGCCTGCGCGTGGCGATCGACGATTTCGGTACGGGCTATTCGAGCCTGGCCTATCTAAAGGCGTTGCCGCTCGATTATCTCAAGATCGACAAGAAATTGGCGCAGGACATTGCCGGTTCCGCCCGTGACCGCGTGGTGGTGCG
>CANJKQ010000033.1 GCA_947474905.1 Pseudomonadota bacterium
ATGGAGCGCGTTCGCGTCGCCATTGTCGAGGCAGCGGTGACGGTCGACGTCGTCGATGTCGGCGGTGGTTTCCCGTCGAGCTATCCCGGCATGGAGCCGCCCCCGCTCGAACGCTATTTCGAGACGATCCACCGCGCTTTCGAGAACCTGCCGATTTCCTATTCGGCGGAATTGTGGGCGGAACCGGGTCGCGCGCTTTGCGCCGAGTACAGCTCGCTGATCGTTCGCGTCGAGCGACGCCGTGGCGAGGAACTCTACATCAACGACGGTGCCTATGGCGCGTTGTTCGATGCCGCGCATATCGGCTGGCGCTTCCCAGTGCGGTTGCTCCGCGAGCCCGACAGCCGGGCGCGCGAGATGGCGTTCAGCTTTTACGGGCCGACCTGCGACGACCTTGACCATATGGCGGGGCCGTTTCTGTTGCCGGCGGACGTGCAGGCGGGCGATTATCTCGAAATCGGGATGCTCGGTGCCTATGGCGCCGCGATGCGCACGGCGTTCAACGGCTTCACCAACGGCGCCACGATCGTCGTCGAGGATGAGCCGATGACGTCGCTCTACCGCGATGCCGAGGCCGAGCCCGCGACAGCCAACGTCGTCAAGCTGTAATTATCGATCGTCATGCCAGCGCAAGCTGGCATCGCATGCGGCCTGCGGCCCCAGCTTTCGCTGGGGCGACGGTCGTTTGTTTCTAGGAAAGAATAATGACCCAACCGATCAACACCAATCGCAAGGCCGAGCTCTTGTCGACCACGGTCGAACATGTCGACATCAAGAGCTTTGATGCGCGGCCCATCATCGACGCGATGGGGAAGATGAGCTTCACAAGCCGCGATCTGGCGCGCGCGACCGGCATCTATAACCAGATGCTGGCAGACCCCGATTGCACGATCTTCCTGGTCATTGCCGGCTCCACCAGCGCGGGCGGCTGCATGGACCTTTATGCCGAGCTCGTCCGCTCCAACATGGTCGATTGCGTGGTGGCGACGGGCGCGACGATCGTCGACATGGATTTCTTCGAAGGGCTTGGCCACAAGCATTATCAAGCGCTTGAGGTGCCCGACGACGACACGCTGCGCTCGCTCTATATCGACCGCATCTATGATACCTATATCGACGAAGAGCAGCTGCAGGACTGCGACTTCACGATCAACAAGATCGCCAACGAGCTGGAGCCGCGCGCTTATTCGAGCCGCGCCTTCATCCGCGAAATGGGCCGCTACCTCAGCGAGCACGGCAAGAAGGAAAACAGCCTCGTCAAGCTCGCTTACGAGCATGACGTGCCAATCTTCTGCCCCGCGTTCGTGGACAGCTCGGCGGGTTTCGGCCTCGTCAAGCATCAGGTCGACCGGATGAAGGAAGGCAAGCCGTACCTGATGATCGACGCGGTCGCCGATTTCCGCGAGTTGACCGATATCAAGATCAAAGCGGGGGAAAGCGGCCTGCTGATGGTCGGCGGCGGCGTGCCCAAGAATTTCATTCAGGACACGGTCGTCTGCGCCGAGATTCTGGGGCATGAGGATGTGGCGGTCCACAAATATGCCGTGCAGATCACGGTCGCCGATGTGCGCGACGGCGCCTGCTCGTCCTCGACGCTGCAGGAAGCGGCGAGCTGGGGCAAGGTTTCGACCGCGATCGAGCAGATGGTGTTCGCCGAGGCGGGATCGGTGATGCCGCTGCTCGCCAGCGATGCCTATCACCGCGAGCATTGGAAGAACCGGCCGAAGCGGGCCTGGGCGCGCCTGTTCGCCTGACTCTAGACGGGCGTCGCGGTCGTTTCTGGCTGCGCGCCCGTCCGCCGGACCGGGCGATACCGCTCGGGCAGCATCAGCGTGCCCACCAACGCGACGACCACCGCGGCAGCCGCATACCAGCCCGGCGCGAGCGGGCTCTTCGACCAGTCGATCAGCACCTGCTCGATAAACTGGGTGCTGCCGCCAAATAGCGCGAGCGACACGGCATAAACGGTTCCCAGCCCGCTTGCGCGCACGCCGCGCGGCAACGCCTCCCCGATCAGCGTGACGGCGGGGTTGGTGGCAAATTCCAGCGTCATCGACAAAATGGCCGTCATCGCCAACAGCGCCACGGTGCTGCGGAAATACGCGACCACCATGAACGCGGGCGGCAAGAGCAGGATCAGCAACACATTCGCCGGAATCAGCACGGCCTTCCGGCCATAACGATCCGATGCCCAGCCCGCTGCGACATCCACCAGAATCGCGCTCAGCCCCAGCACCACCGTCGACCCAAAGGCCGAGGTCGCTGCCATCCCCAAATCCTTCTGCGCGAAGGTGTTGAGGTAATCGAGCGTATAGCCGGTGATCGCGCCACCCGCCATGGCGACAACGCCGATCAGCGTCAGGCGGGCGATGCCTCCGGTTGGCAGCGGCGCAACAGCATCAGGCTCTGCATGGTGCAGCGTTTCGTCAAGCGAGCGCCGCACCGCCAGCGCGAACGGGATGATCAGCGCGCCGATCAAAAAGGCGATACGCCACCCCCATTGGGCGAGCGCTGTCGGGCTTAACACAGTCGACAGGACCAGCCCGACACTGCCCGAAACCAGAATGCCGGCATTTTGCGAGACGAATTGCAGCGAAGTGTAGAGGCCGCGTTTTTCCGGCGGCGCAGCTTCCAGCAAATAGGCGGTATTGGGCCCGACCTCGCCCCCCAGCGCGAAACCCTGAAGCATCCGGCACGCCACCGCCAGCACCGGCGCCGCCATGCCGATCACCGCATAAGGCGGGATCAGCGCCAGCCCGATCATCGCACCGCCCATCAGCACGAACGACAACAGCATCGCCGGCCGCCGCCCCACCCGGTCTGCCACCCGGCCCAGCACAATGCTGCCCAACGGCCGCGTCAGAAAGCCAATGCCGAAGGTCGCGAGCGTGAGCAGCAACTGGTGCCCGCCGCTTTTGGGAAACAGCGTGTCGGCGATCTGCGTGGCGAAAAAGGCGTAGGTCAGAAAATCATAGAAATCGAGGCCATTGCCTGCGGTAACCGCGGCAATCTGCCGCCTGTTGAGCCTGACGCCCGCGCTTGCCATGCCTGTCGCGCCCCTCAGATCGCTTTTGGCCAAGGCTAGCGCCAAAGCCCGGCTGCGCAATCCCCGACACAAGGGTTGCATATCCAGACTGATTGCGTCAGCCTGCCCGTCGAAAAGGGGGACTGCATGCATCACACACTCTTGGCACCAGCGGTCGTGCTGGTCCTGTGGACGATCGTCATGCTGTTCTGGACCGTCGCGGCGCGGCTGCCCGCGATGGCGCGCGCTGGCTTGCCAATCACCGGGCCACGCGGGGGCGTGCGGGCGCAAGTAATTGACGACCAAATCCCGCCGGTCGCGGCGTGGAAATCGCATAACCACATGCACCTGATGGAACAGCCGACATTATTCTATGCGGTCGTGCTGATCCTGGCGGTCAGCGGCGGCGATAGCGCGATCAACGTCGAACTTGCCTGGGTCTATGTCGGTCTGCGGATTGCCCATTCCCTGTGGCAGGCGCTGATCAATATCATCCCGGTTCGCACCCTGTTGTTCATGGCATCGACGACGGTGTTGATCGTCATGGCGATCAATGCCCTACGCCTCACTTTGGAGATTTGACCCCGATGAACAGCCCCATCCTTGCCCCCATCGTCGCGCTGGTCGCGTGGAGCCTGTTAATGTGGCTATGGATGTACGCCACGCGCATCCCTGCGATGCAAAAGGCGAAGATCGATACCATAAACCTGGTTGGCGGCAGCGGCGCCGACCTTAAGGCGATCATCCCGCCCAAATCGCAATGGCCTGCCGACAATTACAACCATCTGCACGAGCAACCGACGATCTTTTACGCGATCGCGATCGTCCACGCGCTGATCGGCACCGGCCATGGCATCAACTTGTCGATCGCCTGGGGCTATGTGGCCTTGCGCATTCTCCACAGCATCGTCCAGGCGACGGTGAACCGGGTGATCGTGCGCTTCTCCATCTTTGCGCTGTCAAACCTTTGCCTGATCGCCCTGACGCTGCACGCGGCGATGGCGCTGGCCTATCGAGGCTGATCCCTTCTCTCACCGTTCCCCCCGAGCGACGTCGAGGGGCGGGAGGGCTCGGAAGAGCTCAGCTCGACTGCGCTCGACACGAACGGGGCCTGTTGCCACCAACGCTTACCCGAATAGCCGCGCCATCGATCGGTCGAGCATGAGGAGCTGCCAAAGCGTCCGGCCATGCTCGGCGCGACCCGCGCGATGATCGGCGGCGAGGCGATCGATCGTCGCGGGTTCGAACCAGCCCGATCCAACCAGCACGGGCGAGCGCGACAGGGCGGCCGCCTCGTCGGCCAGCGGCCCGCGAAACCATGCGCTGATCGGCGTGACGAAGCCCATTTTCGGTCGATAGAGAATGTCGCGCGGCAGATGCTTTTCCAGCGCCTTTTTCATCAGCCATTTGCCCTCGCCGCCCCGCAACCGCATCGCCACGGGCAGACGGGCGGCGAATTCCACCAGGCGATAATCGAGCAACGGTTCACGCGCTTCCAGGCCAACCGCCATGCTGGTGCGATCGACCTTGGTCAGGATGTCGCCGGGCAGCCAGTGCTTGAAATCGGCATATTGCGCGCGATCAAGCGGTTCGCGCGCCGGGGCATCGGCCATCGTGTCGCGATAGCGCTGCTCCGCCCGATAGCCGGCCAGTGCCGACCGGGCGGCCCCGCTGAACAGGGCCGAGCGCAGGGGCGGCGGCGTGATCCCCACCGAACGGGCATAGGCGGCCGCGCCATCATCAGCCAGCGCAAGCAGCGTGGTCTTGGCGCGCAAAAAGCGGGGCGCCCAGTCCGCTTTCGGATAGGCCCGCCCCAGCCCCCCGAACAGCCGCGCCCGCAAGCCGGTGGGCAACAGCGCCCGCGCCCGCTCCTCCGCCGCCTGAAAGCGGTAGCGGCGATACCCCGCAAACGCCTCGTCCGCGCCATCCCCGGACAGCGCCACCGTCACTTGCTCGCGCGCCAGGGCACAGACCTGATACGTCGCCAATGCCGAAGCATCGGCAAAGGGTTCGTCAAACGCCGCCACCAGCGTGTCGAGCAGGGCCATGTCATCCGCCGCCACCACCCGCTCGCGATGCCGCGTCGCATAACGCTCGGCGATGCGCGCGGCATAGCGGCGCTCATCATGGTCGGCGACATCAAAGCCAATGGTGCACGTGTTGACCGCGTGGCGACTGGCCTCCGCCATCAACGCAACCACCGCGGAACTGTCGACCCCGCCCGACAAGAACGCGCCGAGCGGCACGTCGGCCACCATCCGCGCGCGCACCGCCCCGCGCATCAGCTCGAGCAATTCTTCCTCAAGCTCGCGCGTCGACCCGCGCGCGCGATGCGAAAAATCGATATCCCACCAACATTGCGGCGCCGGCACCGCCCGCCCCCGCTCCATCAGCAGGAAATGACCCGCAGGCAGCTTTTTCACGCCCGCCACCATACAACTGTCGTCGGGCACATAGCCGAGCGCCATGAAATCCTCGACCGCGCGAAGATCAGGGGCGCGGCGGAGCAGCGGATGCGCGAGCAGGCCCTTTAATTCCGACGCAAAGGCCACCGCGCCATCGGCCAGCTGGACATAATGGAGCGGCTTCACCCCTAGCCGGTCGCGCGCGAGGAACAGCGACTGGCGAGCGGCATCGTAGAGCGCAAAGGCGAACATGCCGTTCAGCCGGTCGAGCATCGCCGGCCCCCAGGCCGCCCAGCCATGCAGCAATATTTCGGTATCGCTGTTGGTGGCAAAACGCGCGCCCCGCGCCTCCAGCTCGGCGCGCACATCCTTGAAATTATAGATTTCGCCGTTGAAGGTCACCGCCAGGGTGCCGTCGGCGCTGAGCATTGGCTGCGCACCACCGGCAAGATCGATGATGGCGAGCCGCCGATGCGCCAGCCCGACGCCCGGCGCGGTCCACACCCCTGATCCGTCGGGTCCGCGATGCGCCTGTGCATCGGCCATCGCCGTCAGCCGCGCGGGATCGATGGGTTTGGGCGTATCGGGGTAGAACAGCCCGGCAATGCCGCACATCAGCCGGTGGTTCCTGCTTCACGATCGGCGAAACGGTCGATCGGGCCAATGCTTTGGAGAAGGCGCCGGATCGCCGCCTGAGGATCATGGCCCGGCAGTGCCTCGGCCGACAGCAATATCGCGACCGCACGCTGCCGCCCGCCGAACAGCTTTGCCCGCAGCGTCTCCAGCTTCACCCGCTTTTCGCTCCCCGTCACGACGTCGCCGATACGATACCAGGTCGCAACGACACGTTCGACGGGGCCGGGCGCGGTGATCCGTATCGCCGACCCGCCGTTGATGGCGGGCACGGCGCCCACTTTCACCCAGCGATCATTTTCGGCCAGCGCGCCGATGCCAAAGCCGACCAGTTCCTTGCCCTCGCGCTGGCTGCCGTACACCGCCACCGCCACGTCAACCACATTGCCCGCCCCATCGGCATAGCGGCCAATCAGGAAATGGTCGGCATTGGGGTAATGCGGTGCCCAGGGCACACGCGCGCTCATCGCTACGCGCTGCCAGCCTGGCAGCACCGGCAAGTCGATATGGCGCGGCAGAACATCGGCACGGGCGTCGAGCGCCTTGGCGGCCGCGGGTGCGGCGATCATCACGGCCAGCGCCAGCGCCGCTGCGACCAGCGCGTCGATCCGCCTCGGCGAGGCCCGGCCCAGCGCAGCGCCATCGACCGGCGCCGCATCCGGATCGCGATCAAACCAGCGCCAGCCAATCGCCAGCACGGCCCCCATCACGCCCGCGAAAAACAGCCAGCCGAATATGATATGGTCAAAACCCGTCGCGGTTTCGACCGAGGTCAGCGACGCCGCATAAATGGTGCCGAACGCGCGCACGCCATTGGCGATCACCGCAACCGCTTCCGCCATCACGAAGAAACCGATCCGGCGCGGCCAGCTATTGAAGCACAGATGCGCGACCAGCACCGCAAAGGCCGCCATCGCGATCACGAATTTGGAACCCGAACACGCCTCGGCGATCGCAAAATAGCCCGCTGGCGTCGTGATCAGCGTGCCATTGACGCTGGCAGAGACCCCGACCAGCCCAAGCAATCGCGTCACCATCGCGACGGTAATGTCTTGCAGCGGTGCCGCCACCGACTCGCCAAACGGCACAAGGAAAAAGGCGTAAGCTAGCGGAAACGCCAGCGCGCGCGCGACCTGCGGCCCGAGCAAGGTCAGCACCAGTCCGGGCAGCATTGCCACCAGGCCGATATGGCGGAACAGGGCAACGCCGGCGATTTGCCCGACCAGCCATAGGCTGCCTGCCCCCGCCAGCGCCACCAACCCCAGCGGCCACGCCACCGGATCTAGCGCCGCCAGCACCGCTCGTCGCTGCCAGACCAGCCACGCCACCACCGGCCCGATGAACAGGCAGTGGCCGAAGGTGGTATTGGTCCACCACAAGGTCGCCAGCGCGCGGGCATCGGCCGCAAAGGCGACCAGCGCGGCACCAATCAGGACGGCCAGAAAAAACCCGTGCCGCGGCCACCCTGCCCGCCATTCCATTGCGG
>CANJKQ010000034.1 GCA_947474905.1 Pseudomonadota bacterium
CGATCAGAAGGAGCTGATCGCCACGGCGCAAGCCGATTACGATAATGCCAAGGAAGTTGCTGCGCGCGGATACATCAGCAAGCGCGACATGGACCAGCGCCAGGCAACAATCCTGACCCGGCGCCAACAGCTTGCCCAGCTGCAGCAGGCAATCTCGGACAAGCGCACCGAGATCGCGCAGGCGCAGCGGTCCATCGCCGCATCGGCAATCGCTGCACGCGCGCAGGCCGCGAATACGCAATCAAGCCGCGACGCTGTGCTACAACAGCAAGCGCAGGCCGATCTGGCACGTGGTTATTCGCTGACCTCGCCTGTCGACGGCGTCGTGACCGCGCTCACCGCCAAGCTTGGTCAGCCTGTCACTGCCGAACAACAATTGATGTTGATCGTGCCCGCACGGGCGCAACCGCGCGTTGAGCTTTATGTACCGACAGCGGCGGCCGGCTTCTTGGCGCCTGGGCAGGAGGTGCGATTGTCGGTTGACGCCTTCCCTTACCAGAAGTTCGGCACCATCGCCGCACAGATTGTCAGCGTATCGAATGCCGCAATTGCCAAGCAAAGTCAGAACGGCCCAGTTCCAGTGTATCTGGTCGTCGCCAAGATGGTGAACCCTTGGGTCATGGCCTTTGGTCGCAAGCAGCCGCTCTTGCCCGGCATGACCTTGTCGGCGCGGATCATCACCGAAAAGCGCAGTCTGATCGAGTGGCTCTTCGAGCCGCTGTTCGCGGTGCGACAGCGGTGAGGGAGGCGCTCAACCTGGGCATGTGGCGGCGCCAGCGCGTCCGCCTTATTCGACAGACCGAAGTCGCGGAATGCGGCCTCGCTTCGCTTGCCATGGTCGCCAACTATCACGGTTACGATACCGATCTCGGCACGCTGCGTCGGCGATTCCAACCGTCGCTGCGTGGCGCGGCGTTAAAGGCCCTGATCGGCATCGCCGATCAGATCGGCCTCACTCCGCGCGCGGTCAAGCTGCCACTCGACAAACTCGCCGACTTGCACGTTCCGGCCATCCTGCACTGGGACATGAACCATTATGTCGTCCTGGAGCGCGTTGCCGGCGGCAAGGCACTGATCCACAATCCGGAAGGCACCTCCCGCTGGATGTCGTTGGCAGACGTGTCGCCGCATTTCACCGGCGTCGCGCTTGAGCTGCGGCCCGCCGATGACTTTCAGCCGTCGGGCCAGCGCGAACGGCTGAAGCTCTCGCAGCTCTGGCACAAGATAACCGGGCTGAAGCGCGCGATCCTCCAGACCGTGGTGCTGAGCCTTGTGCTCGAGGCCTTTGTCCTTGCTTCCCCTTATTATATGCAGGTCGCACTGGACGACGCGCTGCCGGCGCTCGATCGCGATTTGCTGACCGTGCTGGCGCTCGGCTTCGGACTGTTCACCATCATCAATGCAGGTGCATCGCTCCTGCGCTCGTTCGTGCTGTTATCGGCGGGGACCGCGCTAGGCTACGGGATCGCCAGCAACGTCGCGCGCCGCCTGTTCAGGCTACCGGTATCGTGGTTCGAAAAGCGGCACATCGGCGACGTGCTGTCGCGATTCCAGTCGGTCGCGCCGATCCAGCAATTCATGACCCAGGGCGCACTGAGCGCGATCATCGACGGAACGCTGGCGATCTTCACGCTGGCGCTGATGTTCTTCTACAGCTCGGAACTGACGCTGGTCGCGCTGACCGCCTTTGCCTTTTATGGCGCGGCGCGCGCGCTGTCCTTCTCCGCCCAGCGCGGCGCCCAAGAAGAAGTGATCGTCGCCAGCGGCAAGGAACAATCGGCGATGATCGAGTCGCTGCGCGGCATTGTTACCCTGCGCCTGTTCAACCGTGAAACCTCACGCCACGCGCTGTGGCTGAGCCGTCTCACTGACTCGGTCAATGCGAGCGTGGGGCTGGCACGCATCAATATCTGGCAATCGAGTGCGAACACGCTGATCTTCGGGCTGGAGACGATTGTCTCGACTTGGCTCGCCGTCCGCTTCGTCATCGGCGGCGGGTTCAGCGTCGGCATGGTGTTCGCGTTCATGGCGTATAAGAGCCAGTTCCTGCAGCGCGCGGCATCGCTGATCGACCAATCGATCGCGTTCCGGATGCTGGGCCTTCACTTGGAGCGGCTGTCGGACATCGCGCTCGCCGATCAGGACAGCAGTGTGGCCGAACACGCGCTGCCGCGCTCAGTTCTCAAAGGGCGTATTGAGCTCCGCAACGTCAGCTACCGCTACAGCCCGACCGATCCTTGCGTCCTGAGGGGCGTCAACCTCGTGGTCCAGCCCGGCGACCATATCGCCATCACCGGTCCTTCCGGCGGCGGGAAATCGACTTTGGTCAAAATACTGCTCGGGCTGGTTGAGCCGGACGAGGGTGAGGTGCTGATCGACGGCACACCGCTCGCCAAGTTCGGCTATCGCAACTATCGCGACCAGGTCGCGGCGGTTTTACAGGACGACAGTGTCTTTGCCGGATCACTGGCCGACAACATTGCGCTGTTCGACGAGGCGCCCGACATGGTGCGCATTATCGAGGCGGCTCAGGCAGCTGCGCTACATGACGACATCGCCCAGATGCCGATGGGCTATGATACGCTCGTCGGTGATATGGGATCGTCACTTTCGGGCGGGCAAAAACAGCGATTGCTTCTCGCGCGCGCCCTTTACCGCAAGCCAACCGTCCTCGTCGTCGACGAAGGCACATCTCAACTAGATGCCCATAAAGAGCGCTTGATCAACAGTTCGATATCCAACCTGGGCATCACTCGAGTGATCGTCGCGCACAGAACTGAAACCATCGCATCCGCTCGCGCCGTATATCACCTACGCGCAGGGTGCCTGACGAATCTGCTGTCAGAATTGGTCGCATAATGGGAGATGCTCTCGCGCCATATCATCAGAAATAAACCCCAATAAAAAAGTAACGATTCTCGTGAGCGATCCGTTTGCGACAAGGTATGTTCATTTCATAAATATCAAGACGAGATATAAATATTGTTTGAATTGATGAACTTACCTTGACTCTTCGGAATTAATACGCCAACTTTGTGCTGCCACGAAGCCAGTGGCTAAAAGAAAGGCAATACCATGCAGATTACTGATCTTGCCAATGACGAAATCGATATGATCGATGGTGGTATCTATTCGGCACGACTTGCACTGGTCGGACTTGCCGCAGCAATAATCGGCGGCGGACTTACGGTCGCTGGGCTTGGAACGCCCATCTCGATCGGCGGGGCGGCCCTCGCAGCCGAAGGCGCGGCAGCGATTGGGGTTGGACTTGCTGGCTGATTAGAGTCGAAGTAAGAAAGGTCGGTGGGGCATGGCGTTCTTCCAAGGAAGTAACTCAAGTTACCTGTCGTTGAGCCTGCGCCCCACTGACGGCCGCCGCGCCGTAGTGTTCCGACTGTCCCGGTCAAAAATCGAACTAGCACAAAAGTTTCTGCCCGCGGCACTCGTAATTGCATCATGCGGGCTTTTGGGGATAGGCTTACTAGGCCTGCTACCTCAGCTTGGCGTCAAAATTGACGACAAGGTTCGAACGATCGGCATCCTGGCACTGGCAGGTTTTTCTGGAGCGACCGCCTTTGCGGAAATAATGTTCTTCCTGCGTATCAGAGCCGGCAACGACAGGCTGTCCGATACTGAATTAAAGGCGATGCCACCGCCGAGGCTATTCCGTAGGCTCTCGCTCCTTGCTTACGTATCTTTCCTAATGGCGCTAAGCGCCCCCTTTTTGGGCCTTGGGGCACTCCCGGGCGGTCTGACTGACTTCAGTTCAGAGTTGTTTGTCAGTGATCGGCTTTCATTCTTTCTCATTATGCAGGTCGTCATTTTCGGCATGTTGCTATCAGCAGTGCTGCTATGGAGAATTTACCTGATTGCCGTTTGGAAGCCTGAGAGGGGCAATAATTAGCATCGGCATTTCTGATACTGCCGTGTCGGCTGTCTGGATGAAATATTTAATAATGCTATTATTATTTAGGGTAGTTTTGTGAATACATCGAAAATTGGATGCATTATCAAATATCTTCCGATCCGACCTTATTTGAGACTATTATCTGTACTGTCGGCATTGTTCTTGATTTGTCATGCACTGTCGAATGGTCAATATCTTAGAGTCGCAGAAATTCTTTGTGGCATCACCTGGATTTTGACAGCATTCACTAGAATTCGATACAAGAGACTCGAGCACTAAATAAACCTTTTGCGATTGGCAATTTAACGGTAAACCTCAGAAAGTAGAGTGGGTATGCACAGCATTCGGAGAATGAGACATTTAGGTATAACTACTGCTGCTATTGCGCTCATTTTTTCCCATTCCGCGATTTCTCTGGCCGCGGTTGGCCAGTCCCCGATTGCCTCAGCCGGTTCTGCGTTAAAGCTGGCGTGGGCCATCCCAAGCTCTTCCCTCCCTGCCGACCCGGACGTAATTTTCGGAACACTATCCAACGGCATGCGCTACGCGATCCAGCGCCACGAGACCCCCAAGGGCGAAGTCTCGATCAGATTCAGTGTCCGGGGCGGGGCAAAAGACGAAACCGATGCCGAGCGCGGCGCCGCTCATTTCGTCGAACACATGGCGTTCAATGGGTCGCGAAACATTCCCGAAGGTCAATTGGTGCCGATGCTCGAGCGCCTCGGCTTGTCCTTTGGTCGGGATACCAATGCCGAGACGGCGTTCGACCATACGACCTACAAGCTAGATCTGCCTAATTCGAAGCCGGACACGCTGGACGCCGGCTTCCTGATCATGCGGGAAATCGCCAGCCGTCTCACCATCGCGCCCGATGCGGTCGATCGCGAGCGCGGCGTCATCATTTCAGAGGCCAGCCTTCGTAACGACGCGAATCGGCGGCGCCTCGAGAACGTGCTGACGACAGAGCTTCCCGGAAACCGGCTCGCGCTGGCGGTCCGCGCCGACCCCGATCAGATCCGGAAGATTTCCGCTGAGAGTCTGCGCGCCTTCTACGAAGCCTATTATCGACCGGACCAGGCGACGTTGGTCATCGTCGGCGATGTGGATCCCGTGAGCCTCGAGAAGAAGATCGCTTCGGTCTTCGGCGACTGGAAGCCCGTGGGCACTGCGGGAACCGATTATCGGGGGCCGGTCAAGGAGCTGTTGGCGCCCGCGATCGGGAGCTTTGTCGATCCGGCGATCCCCGATATCGTGGTGTTCGAGCGCGCGCGTGCCTACACGCCGCCGGCGAACACCGTTGAGGAAGAACGACAGAAGCTGCTGGAGACGATCGCCGGAACTGTGCTTGCCAACCGGTTCCAGCCGATAGCGCTTGCCAAGGAGGGCGCTGTCCAGGGTGCTCAGTTCGAACGGCAGGACTTGGCCCGCAACGCAGCCCTTTACGGCCTGTATGTCATCGCCAAGGACGGCCGTTGGCAGGATGCATTGGCGAACGGCGAGCAGGAACTCCGCCGCGCTTATCAATATGGCTTCACGGCCACGGAGATTGATGAGGTCAAGGCAAACATCCTGTCGGCGATAACCAATGCGGCAGCGCAAAAGGACGGCCGCAAAAATAGCGCGATCGCTGAAAATCTCATCGCCCAATCACTTGAAAACGCCGTACCCACGTCCCCCGAGTTCGACCTCGCTTTCTACAAGGCGATTGAGTCATCCATCACCGCGGACAGCGTGACCGCTGCCTTCAAGGCGGCGTGGCAGGGTAAGCCGACGTTGATCCATGTCTCGGCCAAAACCCCGATCGATCACCCCGAGGCGACCATTGCGGCTCTGGTTAAGAAGAGTGAGCAGGTGGCGGTGGCCGCGCCGGCGCAGGCCGCCGCCCGTGCCTTCGCCTATGACAATTTTGGGCCGGCCGGTAAGGTCGTCTTCGACAAAACCATCAGCGATCTCGGTATTCGAACGGTGCGGTTCGCTAATGGCCTGGAACTTAATCTCAAGCGAACAACCTGGGAGCCCGATAAGCTGTCGTTCGCGATGGATGTCGGCCCGGGGGCGTCAGCCTTTCCGGCAAGCGACGCCGGTCTTCCGATCATGGTCGGCATTTTGCTGCCCCAGGACGGACTGAAGGCCCATGACGCGACCGAGTTGCGCCGACTGTTGGCTGGCCATCAAGTGTCGCTCGGCATCAACGCGACACCCGATGCATTGTCGGCATCCGGCAGTGTCGCCACCGGCGATCTCGAACTTCAGCTGAAGCTGCTTGCCGCCCGGTTGAGCGCGACCGGATTTCGTGCCGAAACCGCCGCGCAATGGGGGCCCTTGTCGCAGACGATCGGCAAGGCCCTGTCGGCGCAGCCTACCCAGATCTGGCAGCTCGCGCAGAATTACGTTCTGGCGGGCGGAGACGGCCGGCTGGGGTTGCCCGCGCCTGGCGCGCTCGCTGGTCTTTCCTTTGATCGATTGAAGGAAGCGGTTGCGCCCCAACTCGCCAGCGGTCCGGTCTCTCTTGCCCTGGTCGGCGACTTCGATGAGGATGCCGCCATTGCGGCGGTAGCCAAGACGCTCGGCGCTCTGCCGAAGCGGGACGCGCGTCAGCATGCCAAACAGGCCGGTTCACCGCTTGCGTTCAAGGCGCGGGGAACCACGACGCTGACCCATACAGGGCAATCCGATCAAGGCGTGATATCGGTCAGCTGGTCGACCACCGACGATCACGACTTGAAAGACACGCTGACCCGCGACCTCCTCGCGCAGGTGATGAACATTAAGGCTATCGAACTGGTCCGGGAGAAGCTCGGCGCTACCTATAGCCCCCAGGGTCTGTCTTATGATCAGTCAACCTATGACGGTTATGGCCACATCACGCTCATCGCGACAGCAAAGCCAGCGGACATGGATCTGATTGACGCCGCTTTCCGCCAGATCGCCGCCGATGTGCGCGACAAGCCCATTGAAGCTGATCTCCTCGCCCGGGCACGTGAACCCATCCTGTCGAGCTATTCTCGCGCCGATACCCAGAACAGTGCCTGGGTTGGCACGGTCAACGCCGCACAGAGCTGGCCCGAACGGCTTGACCGTCGTCGTCAGCGCACCGCCATTTTGAAGTCGATAACGCCACAGGATATCCAAAAGGCCGCATCGCATTACCTGGCTACAGACAAGAGCGCGATTATTAGAGTGGTTCCAACCCAAAGCGGAAAGTGACGTTCTCATAATGAAGCTTGGTGCCAAGGGGCTTGGATGATCATCATACAAGCCCCTTTGGTAATGATCTTAGTTTGGGACGTCTCCTAGCTAGCTCTCGAAACTTGTAGAAAATCCGCGATCGTCAGTTTTTCCGCGCGAAAGACTTTATCTGTCTCGGGATAACAGAGTCCCCTGAGATATGAGCAGGTTACGACTGATCGATTGACCCGATCACTGGTCCGTCCGCATCGTGCAAACGAAAGGACGACCATGCGCAAACCCCGCGACTTTGATGCCGAACTCGACGCGCTCGAACAAAAGGCGCGAGCTCTCCGACAACGCAAGATCATGCGACTCGGCGAGCTTGTTACCGCCACCGGCGCTGATCGGCTGGCGATC
>CANJKQ010000035.1 GCA_947474905.1 Pseudomonadota bacterium
GATCACCAGAATGTTGAGGTTGCGCCCCGCCGACCCCTTGGCGAGCACGCCGACAACCAGGCCGACAATCGCGATGATGATCGCAAGGTAATTGACGCTGCCGAGCAGCGGCACGACGCCGATCAGCGTGAAGGGCAAGGCGCACAGCGCGATCAGCACCGAAAGGATGTTGAGCATGGCCGGTAAATGGGGAGCTGTATTACTCGTGTCAAGCACCGATAATGCCGGCCCGCCATTCCTTCCTCCCGCAAGAGCGAGGGGGCGGGAAGGCAAGGGCAATCCCAAACGCTTCCTTAACCGGTTTCGCGGCAGAACGGGGCATCGTTCAGGAGCGTTGGATGACGACACGGCGGAAACGGGCATGGGGCCTGACGGCGGCGCTTGGCGCGTTGCCGCTGCTGCTGTCGCTTGCCGCGTGCAGCCGTGGTGGCGACGCCGGTAATGTCGACGCGCTCGATGCCGAGCTGGCCGATCGCAACAATGCCGCCAATGCGCGCGACCCGGCCGTGGTAAGCGCGCTGCAGGACGAAATCATGGTCGATCCGCAATTGGCACAATCGGCCAATCACGACGCGGTGCGGCCCCCAGCCCGTCCCTATTCGGCACCGGTGCCGGCGGATGCGACGGTGGCGCGGCCACCGGCCCCGGTCGATCCCGCCAGCCTGCGCCGCGCGCCCGCCGCCGATGCCAAAGCGGGCTGCCCCGATTGCGGCGCGGCAAAACAGGCGGTGACGCTCGGCGCGCTCGCCCAACGCCAGCGCAACCGTGCCACCGCGGCGTGCGGTGGCCGCATCGGCTATTCGACCGGCTGGGCCAATCGCTTGCCCGCCGACGTGCCACTTTATCCCGATGCCCGGGTGATCGAGGCGGCAGGCAATAGCGAAGGCGGCTGCAACCTGCGCGTTGTCAGCTTCTCATCGCCAACGCCCGCGCAGACCCTGATCGACTGGTATTATACGCGCGTCACGCAAGCCGGCTTTTCCGCCGAGCGCCAGACCGATGGCGGCCGCGACATATTGGGCGGCACGCGTGCGCGCGATGGCGGCGCCTATATCCTCTACGTCACGCGCCGCGACGACGGCGGCAGCGACGTCGACCTGATCACCAACAATGGGAACTGAAGAAAGTGTCGCTTGGTTCCTCTCCCCTGGAGGGAGAGGATAGCGGAGCTTAGCGCGGCACGCGCTTAGCGTAGCTTGGAGAGGGGGATTCCCGCCGTCGATAGCACGGGACTACCCCTCACCCAGCTTCGACTAAGGCCTTGCTCGCGCAAGACCTAAGTCTACGCGTCCAGTTCGGGGTAAACAGCGCCCCGCGCTGTTTAGGCCATGCCGGGGGCATGGCCGACCCCGAACTCCCTCAAGGGGAGAGGGGTTGTGGAGTAGGGAACCATGCACTCCTCCCACCGCCCCTTCGCAAGTCCCTGCATTCGCGCTAACGCGGCTGCCATGGTACCTATTCTCCTCGTCATGCTCGGCGGCGCGCTGGGATCGGGCGCGCGGCTGCTGGTCGGGCGCGCGATGACGGCGTGGCTGGGGGCAGGCTTCCCGTGGGGCACGCTGACCGTCAATCTGGCGGGCGGGCTGGCGATGGGCTTGCTCGCGGGCGGCCTCGCGCGGATGGCGGGGGCCAGCGAGCCGTGGCGGTTGCTGCTCGGCGTCGGCGTACTCGGCGGCTTCACCACCTTTTCCGCCTTTGCGCTCGATGCGGCGACGATCATCGAGCGGGGCGACTGGGGGGCGGCGCTGAGCTATGCGCTGGTCTCGGTGGTCGGATCGGTGCTGGCGGTGTTTGCCGGGCTCGGCATCATGCGGGCGTTCGCATGAGTAGCGGCGAAGTTCGCCAGTTCACCGTCGGCGATGATGATGACGGCATTCGGCTCGATCGCTGGTTCAAGCGGCATCTGGCCGATACCAGCTTCACGACGGTCGCCAAATGGGCGCGCACCGGGCAGCTGCGCATCGATGGCGCGCGGGCGACGCCGGGCGACCGGCTCACCGCCGGGCAAGTCCTCCGCGTGCCGCCCGCCGAGCCGCCGCGTGCCGACAAGCCCAAGCCGCGCCAGCGCAAGGTCCTTAGCCCAGACGAAATCGCTTTCGCGCGCGAGCTGGTGATCCATCAGGACGCTGCGGCGATCGTGATCAACAAGCCGCCCGGCCTTGCGACGCAGGGTGGCACCAAGACGACCGAGCATGTCGATGGCCTGCTCGACGCGCTGCACGAGGATGACGAGCCGCGCCCCAAGCTGGTCCACCGGCTCGACAAGGATACCTCGGGCGTCCTGCTCATCGCCCGCACCGCGCGCGCCGCCGGCTATTTCGCCAAGAGCTTTTCCAGCCGCACCGCGCGCAAAGTCTATTGGGCGCTCGTCGTCGGTGTGCCGAGCATCGAGGACGGCATGATCGAGCTCGCCATCGCCAAGCAGCCCGGCACCGGCGGCGAGAAAATGCATGTCGACGAGGAAGAGGGCCAGCCCGCCCGCACGCGCTATCGCGTCATCGAGCGCGCGGGCAACCGCGCTGCCTGGGTCGAGCTGCAGCCCTATACCGGTCGCACGCACCAATTGCGCGTCCACTTGGCGGCGATCGGCCACCCGATTGTCGGCGACGGCAAATATGGCGGGCCGGCGGCGTTCCTGACCGGGGGCGTCAGCCGCAAGATGCACCTGCACGCGCGCCGCCTGCGGATCGACCATCCCGATGGCGGCCAGATCGACGTGACCGCCACCCTGCCGCAACATTTCGCCGAAAGCATGGGGCTGCTCGGTTTCGACGAAGCGCTCGGCGATGCGCTGCCCCTCGACGAACCCAAATTCAGCGAAACGAGCGAAGGCAAGCGCCGCGCCGCTGCCAACGCCGCCAAGTCCAAGCGCCGCGAACGCAAGGGCGAACGCCGCGGGCGGGGTCGCGCCTGAAAGGACTGAGGAGTTGATGCGATGACAGCCTTTTCCCGTATGGGCATGATCCACCGCCCCACGAGCCCGCTTGGCTGGCTGATCACCCTCGCCGCGATTGCCTTTGCGGTGCAGGTGTCGGTCGCGATTGATGCCCACGCCCATTCAGTCAGCGACATGCTTTACGGCGTCTATCCGTTTCTTGGCGTCACCTTCCTGCTATGGGATTGGCTTGCGCGCCGATTGTCGGCGTAGCGGACCGACGATGCACCCCAACCGCGCCTTTCATGCCGATCCTGCCGCGCTGAGCGAGCAATTCGGCGCGATTGCCTTCGGTCGCGTGTTTCTGACGACGACTGCGGGCCCCCGCGTCGGCCATGCGCCGATGCTGGTGGTGGCGCCTGATCGCATCCGCTTCCACCTCGCCAATGCCAATGCGCTGGTGCCGCATCTCCCCGGCGCGACGGCGCTGCTGCTGGCCGAGGGGCCGCGCGCTTATATCAGCGCCAACTGGTATCCCGATCCGCGCGGCGCGGTGCCAACATGGAATTATGTCGCGGTCGAGGCCGAAGGCGTGGTGTCGCCAATCGATCGCGACGCCCTGATCGCGCTGCTCGACGATCTGTCGGCGGAACTCGAACCGCGCGTCGGCGAGAATTGGACGCGCGACAAGATGGCCCCCGCCCGGTTCGACGCGATGCTGAACGCCATCACCGGGTTTGAGATGCACGTGACCGTTTGGCGCGGCACGCACAAGCTGAGCCAGAACCAGCCGACGGAGATTGCTACGACGCTGGCCGGGCATATCGACCGCACCGGCGACCCCGCCATCGCCATGCTGATGCGACAGGCGCGGGCATGATCCGGCTTGCGATCTTTGATTGCGACGGCACGCTCGTCGACAGCCAGGCCAATATCTGCCTGGCGATGGAGGAGGCGTTCACGCTCGCCCGGTTTGAGCCGCCGCCGCGCGCGATCATCCGCCGGGTGGTGGGCCTCAGCCTGGTCGAGGCAATGCGGATGCTGCTGCCAGAGGCCGATGAGCCGCTCCACCAGAACATGGCGGCGGATTACAAGGCCGCCTTCTTTCGCCTGCGCGGATCGGGCGCGATGGCCGATGAGCCGTTGTTCGACGGCATGGCGGAAACGCTGGAATTGCTAGCGGATACCGGATGGACGCTGGGCGTCGCCACTGGCAAGTCGGATCGCGGGCTGCATCATGTGCTGTCGCATCACGATATCCTGCACCGCTTCGTCACGCTGCAGACCGCCGATCGCCACCCCTCCAAGCCGCACCCCTCGATGATCGAGCAGTGCATGGCCGATGCGGGCGCCGAGCCCCATATGACCGTGATGATCGGCGACACCAGCTTTGACATGGCGATGGCGCGCGCGGCGGGCACGCGGGCGGTGGGCGTTGCCTGGGGGTATCACCCGGTTGACGAGCTGATCGCGGCGGGCGCGCACAGCATCGCCGAGCTGGTGCCCGATCTGCCGCACCATATGGAACCGCGATGACTGAGCAACCCGATCCCGCCCGCGCGCGTTACTATATCATGGCGCTCGCCTGGCTGGGGGGCGCGGTAATCGCGGTCATCGGCATCATTCTCGCCGCGCGCGCGACGGGCGACGGCCAACACTGGGTCGGCGTAGCCGTCACCCTGCTCGGGCTGGTCGATATGGCGATCATGCCGCGCCTGCTCGCGCAACGCTGGCGGACACCGCCCCAGCCATGAAGCGATTCTGGCGCGAGGTTGCCGTCGTCGCGGGAGGTGACGGCCATGCGATCCGGCTCGACGACAAGCCGGTGCGCACGCCCGGTCGCGCGCTGCTCAGCCTGCCCAACGCGGCGCTGGCCGACGCGATTGCCGATGAATGGCGCGCGGTAGGCGACACGCTCGACCCGCGCGCCATGCCGCTCACCGGCCTCGCCAATGCCGCGATCGACCGCGTCGCACCCGATCCTGCCGCCTTTGCCGCTGGCCTAGCGGCTTATGGCGAGAGCGACCTGCTCTGCTACCGCGCCGATGGCCCGGCCGCTCTGGTCGCGCGCCAAGCCGAGGCGTGGGACCCGCTGCTCGATTGGGCGCGCGCGCGCTATGACGTGCATTTCGCGATCGCGACCGGCGTGATGCACCGCCCCCAGCCGCCTGCGACGATCACGCGGCTGGCCGATGCCATCACTGCGCGCCCGGCCTGGGAACTGGCGCCGCTCTCCCCAATCGTGACGATCACCGGCACCCTGGTCGGCGCGCTGGCGCTGGCCGAAGGCGCGGTGGACGGCGGAGCGCTGTGGCAGGCCGCGCATCTCGACGAACTCTGGCAAGCCGAACAATGGGGCGAGGATACGCTGGCGCTGCAAGCCCGCGAGGCGCGGCGGCGGGATTATGATGCGGCGGTGAGGTTTTTGGGGTTGGTCCAATAATCCTCCCCCGCCAGGGAGTGCGAGGTTGGATTGCCCCCGGCAATCCAAGCCCATGCCGGGGGCATGGGCGACCTCGCACTGTGGCAGGCGAAGCCTGACGGAGGGGGAGGAACGCGATGCGTCTAACCGGATCGACAACTGCTCAACAAAACGCCAAGCGCCTCCGCAGGAAAATGACGCCGCCCGAAATCGCGTTGTGGCTTGCCTTGCGCCGCAACGGCGACGGCCTCCGCTTCAGGCGCCAACATGCAGCAGGACGCTATGTTCTGGACTTTTATTGCGCGCCTGCCCGCCTCGCGATCGAAGTCGATGGCATAGCGCATGAGCGAGGTAATCAGCCGGAACGCGATCGGGAGAGAGACGCGTGGCTTGCGGCGCAGGCTATTAAGGTACTGCGCTACCCAGCGACCGAAGTCCTTTCGAATCTGGAAGGCGTGGTCGGCGAGATTGTCGCGATCGCGCTCGAAAGGGTTACTGCAAGCGAGAGGTAGGGGGATCCTCCCCCTCCGTCGCTTCGCGACACCTCCCCCTGGCGGGGGAGGATTAGGTAGCTACCGCAACAACTCCCGGATAAACCCGATAATCCCCGTCTGGCGTGATCGCTTCAGCCGCTCCGCCGCCAGAATCGTCTTCACGCTTTCAAAGCACTGGTCGACATCGTCGTTGACCAGCACATAGTCATAGCCGTCCCAGTGGCTGACTTCGTTGGCGGCGCGGCTCATGCGGGCGTCGATCACCGCCGCACTGTCAGTCGCCCGCCGCTCAAGCCTTGTGCGCAGTTCGGCCATGGACGGCGGCAGGATGAACACGCGGACCACATCGCCGCCCGCGAGCTGATGGAGCTGCTGCGCGCCCTGCCAGTCGATGTCGAACAGAATGTCGCAGCCCTCGCCCAGCTTGTGGAACACATCGGCCTTGGGCGTGCCATAGCGATGGTCGAACACATGCGCCCATTCGAGGAACTCGTGGTTCTTCACCATCGCGCGGAAGCGGTCGAGATCGACGAAGTGATAATCCTTGCCATCGACTTCGCCCGGCCGGATCGGCCGCGTGGTATAGCTGACCGACATCGACAAGTCGGGCTCAGCCTCGAGCAGCATCTTGGCGATCGTCGACTTGCCCGCGCCCGAAGGCGAGGACAGCACGAACAACACGCCGCGGCGCTTGAAACCATGGGGATCGTCGATGGGATGGGCCATATCCGCTAGTGCCGCGACGTTACGCGGGCGTCAAGCGTGGGGGTGGTGGGCGTGGGATGGGTTCATGCGAAGACGCGAAGACCAGGGGCGGCGCCCAAAATACTCCGTCCCCCCGGCCTTGAGCCGGGGCCCCGCTAAAACTGCCCGGTCGAAGAAGCGGGACCCCGGCTCAAGGCCGGGGTGACGAACTGGAATATCCCGCCGACTTGCTTAGCGCCTTCGCGCCTTTGCGTGAAGCAGCTCAAACCATCGTCTCAGGCCGCACCAGCCGATCGAACGTCGCTTCATCGACCAGCCCCAACCCCAGCGCCGCCTGCTTGAGCGTCAGCCCGTGCGTATGCGCGTGCTTGGCGATCCCGGCGGCATTGTCATAGCCGATTTCGGGGGCAAGCGCGGTGACGAGCATCAGCGAGCGATCGACCAGCTCGGCGATGCGGTCGCGATTGGGCTCGATCCCCTCCACACACCGCTCGGCAAAACTTTCCATGCCGACCGAGAGGAGGTGGATCGAGCGCAGCACGGCGGCGCCGATCATCGGCTTGAATACGTTGAGCTCGAGATGGCCTTGCATCCCGCCCACCGTGATCGCCTGATGATTGCCGATCACTTGCGCCGCCACCATCGTCAACATTTCGCACTGGGTGGGGTTGACCTTGCCCGGCATGATCGAGCTGCCCGGCTCGTTTTCGGGGAGGTTCAATTCGCCGATCCCCGCACGCGGCCCCGAGCCGAGCAGGCGGATGTCGTTGGCGATTTTGGTGAGCGCGACGGCGAGCGTGTTGAGCGTGCCCGACAGGTGAACAAGGGGGTCGTTGGAAGCGAGCGCTTCAAAGGCGTTTTCGGCGGTGTGGAAGGGATGGCCGGTGATCTCGGCGATGGCTGCGCAAACGGCCTCGGCGAACCCGGTCGGCGCGTTCAGCCCCGTCCCCACCGCCGTGCCACCCTGCGCCAGCCGGTTGGTGCCATTGA
>CANJKQ010000036.1 GCA_947474905.1 Pseudomonadota bacterium
CCACGCCATGAGCGATCTGCTCTCCGTCGGCGCGAGCAGCGTCCGCGCTTACCAGACCGCGCTATCCGTCATTTCGGAGAATATCTCCAATGCGAGCACGGTCGGCTATTCGCGGCGCTCTGCCAGTCTTGCCGAAGTCACCGCAACGTCGGCGCGCGGATCGGCGAGCAGCACGACGGGTAACGGCGTCACCGTTACCGGCATATCGCGGTCCGCCGATGAGCTGAAGCAGCAAGCCGTCCGCACCGCGGGCAGCGACGTCGCGCGCAGCCAGGGCAGCGTCACCTGGCTCAAGGCCATCGAATCCTCGCTGTCGGGCAATACCTTGCCCAGCAGCCTGACCGCATTTTTCAACGCCGCCAAGGCCGTTGCCGCCGATCCGACCGCCAGCGCGCCGCGCAACGGCTTGATCGAGGCGGGGTCAGCCGTCGCGACGGCTTTTCAACTGACCGGCAACGCGCGCGATGATGCAACGACGCAACTTGATACAACCGCCAATAATGCGGTCGGTCAGCTCAACGATTTGCTGGGGGCGCTGGGCCAGATCAATGACGGGCTGGGCAGCTCGCAGCCGGGCACTGGCGCCGCCGCGCAATTGCTCGACCAGCGCGATCAGTTGCTGAACCAGGTCACGGCGATCACCAATGTCACGGTATCGACCGATCAGCTTGGCCGCGTGTCGTTGCAATTGGGGGACAGCAGCGGCCCGGTCGCGCTGGCCGGGGATGTGGCCGGCAATGTCGGCTATTCGCGCAGCGCGTCGGGCGTCGTCACCTATTCGGTGTCGCGGCAAGGGACCAACAGCGTGCTGTCACCGACCGGGGGCGCGCTGGCGGCGATCAGCGAAGGCGCGACCAGGATCGCCAATGCCCAATCGACGCTGAACCAGCTTGCCAGCGATTTCACCAACGCGGTCAATAATGTGCAGGCGCAGGGCCGCGACCTGAACAACAATCCTGGCGTGCCCTTTTTCGCCACCGGCGCATCGCCGACCGACATCACCGTCGCGATCACTGACCCCAATGAGATTGCCGCCGCGGCAGTGGGGGGCGGCGCGCGCGACAACACCAATATCAACGCGCTTGAGACGGTCCGTCAGTCCGCCGGTTTTGAGACGACCCTTACCGACACGATTTCCGCCAACGCCACCACGTTGCAGGCGCGCCAGCAAGTCGCGGATGCGCAGAATACCATTTATAATGGCGCGGTCAGCGCGCGCGACAATGTGTCGGGGGTGAATCTGGATGCCGAAGCGGTTGATCTGATCCGGTTCCAGCAGGCCTATCAGGCATCAAGCCGCGTAATCCAGGTCGCCCAAGACCTTTTCCAGTCGATCCTCCAGATCCGATAAGGCGCCACCGTGACGCAGATCAGCACCAGCCGCTATTTCGACAGCTCGAACAACCAGTTCCAGGCGCTGCAAGCGCAGGTGAACAAGTTGCAGGAGCAGATTTCGACCGGCAAAAAAATCGCCGCGCCGTCGGACGATTCGGTCGGCTATCAGCGGTTGAGCGGCATCACCCAGGCCACCGCCGACGATCAGGCATGGTCGAGCAACATCACGCTGGCGCAGACGATTTTGCAACAGGCGGACGGCACGCTCGGCAGCATTACCGACCGGTTGCAGCAAGTCCAGGAATTGACGGTGCAGGCGTCGAACGGCACCCTGTCGGCAAAGGATCGCACGACGTTGGCGGGCAATATCCGCGCCGCGATCGACGATCTGGTCGGGCTGGCCAATACCAAGGATGTGCGCAACCAGCCGCTATTTGGCGCGGCAACCGGATCAACCGCCGTAACCCAGGACGCGTCGGGCAACGTGACGTTCACGGGCACCGGCACGCCATCGGCCGTGCCGATCGGCAATGGCATCAGCATCCAGCCCAGCGACACGGCGACTCGCATTTTCGGGAACGTGCCCACCGCCAGCGGCCCGACCGACGTGTTCACGCTGCTCAACAATCTCGCCAACACGCTGGCCAGCGGCGGCACGGTGCCTGCGGGCACGCTCGACAGCCTCAACGCCGCCGTCAGCCAGGTTACCGATGTGCGCAGCGCGGCGGGCGCCCGCAGCGCCCGGCTCGACCTTGAGGCCACGCGCCTGAAGGACGTGGGCGTAACGCGCGAAACCGAACGATCGTCGATCGAGGATACCGACATTCAGACGGCAATCGTTCAGCTCCAGAAAACCTCGACGGTGCTGCAGGCGACCCAGGCAAGCTTCACCAAGCTCAGCCAGTTGTCGTTGTTCGATTATATCCGCTGAGCCGCCGATTTTCGGGCTGCCGCACCGTAGGGCCAAGCGATTTTTCGCGAAAATAACGGCCTATCCTGCCCAAAATGGAAGAATTGCCGGTTTGGTAACCAAATAATGAGGAACGCTTGGGCATAACGGGCTGAACGGGAAGTTTGCCCCACGCGGTTGCTGGTGATGGCCGCGCTGAATGGAGTTGGCGGGGAATGTATCCAATCATTGGCCTGGTTGTGCTGCTCGGCATGGTGTTTGGCGGTTTCGCCTTCACCGGCGGCGCGCTTGGACCCGTGATGGAAGCGATTCCGCACGAAATGCTCATCATTGGCGGTGCCGCCGCGGGCGCGCTCATCATCGGCAATTCGATGAAGGAGCTGAAGGCGTTTGGCGGCGGCTTCATGATGGCGTTCAAGGGGCCGAAGTACAAAAAGCAGGATTATCTCGACACCATCTTCCTCGTCTCCAAACTGATGAAGATGCTGCGCACCGAAGGGCCGATCGCGCTCGAACCGCATGTCGAAGACCCCAAATCAAGCGCGGTATTCGCCGAATATCCCCGCCTCCTCGCCGATCACACCCTCGTCAACCTCATCGCCGATACGCTGCGGCTGGTCGTGGTCTCATCGGGCACGCTCGACGTGCATGCGGTTGAAGACGTGATGGATAATGCGATCAAGACGCATCACCACGAAGTCGAAGGCCCTGGCAACACCATGGCCTCGCTCGCCGACGCGCTGCCCGCGCTCGGCATCGTCGCGGCGGTGCTGGGTGTCGTCAAGACAATGGGGTCGATCGACAAGCCGCCGGCCATCCTCGGCGCGATGATCGGTTCGGCGCTGGTCGGCACCTTCATGGGGGTGCTGCTCGCTTATGGCATTGTCGCGCCGCTCGCCAACCGCATCAAGCAAGTGGTGGAGGCGGATGCCGCCATCTATCATGTCGTCAAACAGATCATCATCGCCTCGCTCCATGGCCATCCCCAGCCGCTGGTCATCGAAGCGGCTCGCTCATCGATCGCCCATTCCAACCAGCCTGGCTTCGCCGAGGTGTTTGACGGGCTGAGGGGCAGGTAAATGGTTTGTCAGACTTTGGCTTTCGCCAAAGCGCCGCGACCGCAGGGAGCAGCGTAAATGGCTACCGCGCGGGCACCGCACGGGATCAACCTGCCGCCCAAGATCATCGTCAAGAAAGTCTATATCGAGGGCCATGGCGGCCATCATGGCGGCGCATGGAAAGTCGCCTATGCCGATTTCGTGACGGCGATGATGGCGTTTTTCCTGCTGATGTGGCTGCTGGGCGCCACCAATGAGAAACAGCGCAAGGCGATCGCCGATTATTTCTCGCCGACGCTCGTCCAGTTCAAGCAGAACAGCGCAGGGTCGAACGGACCGTTCGGCGGTTCGTCGCTCACCGACCGCGACAATTATCCGCATGGCGCGACGCAGACCGGCACGCGATCGATGACGGTGCCGGTCGACGCGATCGGCGGCAACCAGGTGGGGACCGGGCAGGAAGGGTCGCTCAAGAACCGGCAGCTCGCAGCGGAAGACAAAAAGAATTTTGAACGGATTCACCGTCAGCTGAGCCAGGCGATCTCCGCCAACCCGAGCCTGCAGAAACTCGCCAACCACGTCCGCTTCGTGCCGACCCGCGACGGGCTACGCATCGACCTGGTTGATAACGCCGATTATTCGATGTTCGCGCTGGGCACGACCGTGCTGGAGCCTGAGGCCAACAAGCTGATCGGCATGATCGCGGCGTCGGTAAAGGATTTGCCGAACACGCTGATGATCCGTGGCCATACCGATAGCCTGGCGTATCAAAACCCCAACGGCATGAACAACTGGCTGCTGTCGAGCGGTCGTGCCGAGGCAACGCGGCGGCGCCTGGCCGAAGGCGGGCTGCCCGATGCCCGTTTTGACCGGATTGAGGGCGTCGCCGATCGCGAACCGATGATCAGCGACAACGCCGCCGACCCCCGCAATCGCCGCGTCGCCATCACCCTGCTTTATCGCCACATCGGCTTTGGCGGCTGATCCCGGGAATTGCGCGCCGGGGTCATCGCCCCTAGTGATGACCTATGATCGCGCATCTGAATGGCGTGCTTGCCGCCACTGGCCCCGACCATGCCGTGATCGAGGTGGCAGGCATCGGCTATCTGGCCAGCTGTTCGACCCGCACGCTTGACGCGCTGGGCGCGGTGGGCGAGCCGGTGCGGCTCCATACCGAAATGCTTGTCGGCGAGGATTTCATCCGCCTTGTCGGCTTTGCCAGCAGTGCCGAACGCGACTGGTTCCGCTTGCTGACCAGCGTGCAGGGAGTTGGCGCGCGGGTGGCGCTCGCCATCCTGTCGGTGCTTGATACCGCCGCACTTGCCGAGGCGGTGGCGCGGCAGGACAAGGCATTGGTGTCGCGCGCCAATGGCGTCGGACCCAAGCTCGCCGAACGCATTGTCCGCGAATTGAAGGACAAGGCGGGCGTGCTGCCAGTGGGGCCGGGCGCCACGGCATCCACGGCCACGCGCGGCGGTGCCGCAGCCGATGCGCTGTCCGCGCTCGCCAATCTTGGCTTTAAGCCCGCCGAAGCGCAGGCGGCAGTGGCAGCGGCGGAGGAAGAGCTGGGGTCCGGCGCCGGCCTCGATGCGCTGGTCCGGCTGGCGTTGAGGAAGGCGGCGAAGTAGCGTGACCGAAGATCGCCTCCTCTCCCCCGCCCGTCGGCCTGAAGACCCCGATGCCGCGCTGCGGCCGAAGTCGCTTGACGAGTTTGTCGGGCAAGCGGCGGCGCGGGAGAATTTGCGTGTGTTCATCGCCGCGGCACGAGCGCGGGGCGATGCTCTGGATCATGTGCTGTTCTTCGGCCCGCCGGGGCTGGGCAAGACGACGCTGGCGCAGATCATCGCGCGGGAAATGGGCGTCGGCTTCCGCGCGACAAGCGGCCCCGTCATCGCCAAATCGGGCGATTTGGCGGCACTGCTCACCAATCTTGAGGATGGCGACGTCCTGTTCATCGACGAAATCCACCGGCTGCAACCGGCGGTGGAGGAAGTGCTCTATCCCGCAATGGAGGACCGCGCGCTTGACCTGATGATCGGCGAAGGCCCATCGGCGCGGTCGGTGCGCATCGAGCTGCCGCGCTTCACGCTGGTCGGCGCGACGACGCGGCAGGGCCTGCTGACGACGCCGCTGCGCGACCGGTTCGGCATTCCGGTGCGGCTGAGCTTCTACACCGTCGACGAGCTGGAGCGGGTGGTTACGCGCGCGGCTGGGCTGCTTGGCTTGCCCATTGCAGCCGATGGCGCGCGCGAAATTGCCCGTCGCGCCCGCGGCACGCCGCGCATCGCCGGGCGGCTGTTGCGGCGCGTGCGCGACTTTGCTCATGCCGCCGGCCATGATGTCGTTGATGCGCGGGCGGCGGATGCGGCGCTCAATCGGCTCGAGGTCGATGCGCTAGGGCTGGACGCGATGGACCGGCGCTACCTCACCATGATTGCCGACATCTATCGCGGCGGCCCGGTGGGCGTGGAGACGCTGGCGGCGGGGCTATCCGAGCCACGCGACACGATCGAGGAAGTGATCGAGCCCTACCTCATCCAATTGGGCCTCGTCGCCCGCACCGCGCGCGGGCGGTGCCTCAACCCCGGGGGATGGAAACATCTCGGCCTCAACCCGCCGGCAGGCGCGCAGCAAGGGCTGTTTGACGGGGGTGAGGGGTAACGCAGATTCCGTCATTGCATCAGCCTGCGTCATTGCGAGCGCCAGCGAAGCAATCCCGTCCGGCCCCTGCGCTGGATTGCTTCGTCGCTACGCTCCTCGCAATGACGAGAAATACAGCCACCCAGATCACCGAGCGTTCAATCTGACCCGTTCGCCCTGAGCGAAGTCGAAGCCTGTCCTGAGCGCCTGCCTTGGCAGGCAGTCGAAGGGGGCTGTTCTTCTTTGCGAGGAAGGACCGTGCTTCGACTTCGCTCGGGACGAACGGAGCCGCCCGATCCGGGCAAGCGATCAGGCCCGCAAATTCGCCAGCAGCGGCAGTTGCCGCACCCGCTTGCCCGTCGCGGCGAACACCGCATTGGCGAGCGCGGGCGCAACCGGCGGCAGCCCCGGCTCGCCCAGGCCGCCGATCGTCGCGCCGCTGTCGATGAAGCTCACATCGATCACCGCCGGCGCGGCCGCCATCTGCAGCACCGGGTAATCGGGGAAGCTCGACTGAACGACGGCACCCTTTTCCAGCGTGATCGCTTCGCCCAACGCCGCTGACAAGCCCATGATGATGCCGCCCTGCACCTGGGTTTCAGCGTTTTTGGGGCTGACGACGGTGCCGCAATCGGCGACCGCCGTCACGCGGGTCACTTTGGGCGTGCCATCGGGCTGCATCGCGATTTCGACAACCTCGCCGACAATGGTGCCAAAGCTTTCAACGAGCGCCATGCCTCGCCCCAATCCCGCCGACAAGGGCGAACCCCAGCCCGATTTCTTGGCAACCGCGTCCAGCACCGCCAGATGCCGCCCGCCTGGCTTCAAATGGCGGCGGCGGAACTCATAGGGGTCGATTCCTGCCGCATGCGCCAGCTCGTCCATGAAGCTTTCATTGTAGAAGCCATGCTGGGTGCTGTTGACCGAGCGCCAATAGGAATCGACCTGATTGGAGATATATTTGTAATGGTGCCGCTTCACTGCGGGCACCTCATAGGGAAATACCGTCTCGCTTTCGGCATCGACGAACTGGACATAGTCGGTCCGCCACGCGGTGATCTTGCCGTCGCCACCCAGCGACGCCTTCACCCCGGCGGAGGATTGCGGTCGATAGGCGCCGTGCTTCACGTCTTCCTCGCGCGACCAGATCAGCTTGACGGGATAGGGCAGCTGCATGGCGAGCTGCGTCACCTGACCGATCACTTGCGAATAATCGGGGAAACGTCGGCCGAAACCGCCGCCCATGATCATCGGGTGAAACGTGACATTGGCAGCGCCAAGGCCCGATATCTTGGCCGCGATCATCCGCGTCGCCAGCGGATCCTGCATGCCGCCCCAAATGTCGAGCTTGCCGTCCTTATGATGCGCGGTGAGGACGAAGGGCTCCATCATCGCCTGATGGAGGAAGGGGACGCGATAGGTCGCGTCCAGCGTTTTGCCGCCCTGTTTGAAAACGGCATCGGGATCACCATTGCCATGATTATTGTCGGACTTGCCAGCGGCGCGCAGCTTGTCC
>CANJKQ010000037.1 GCA_947474905.1 Pseudomonadota bacterium
CAGATGCGGTTCAACGAGCTGATCGCCGGCGTCCGCAGCGATGTCGCGGTCAAGGTGTTCGGCGACGACTTCGGCCAGATGAACGACGTCGCCGACAAGGTCGCGGCCGTCCTGCGCCGGGCTAAAGGGGCCGAGGACGTGAAGGTCGAGCAGACCGAGGGTCTGCCCATGCTCGACATCGCCTTCAACCGCGACGCGGCCGCCCGCCTGGGCATTACCGCCAAGGACGTCCAGGCCGCCATTGCCGCGACGGTCGGCGGCCGCGAGGCGGGGGTCATTTTCGAGGGCGATCGCCACTTCCCGGTCGTCATCCGCTTGTCCGACGTCGATCGCGCCAATTTCGAGAGGTTGGGACAGGTGCCCGTGCCGACGCCGTCGGGCGCATCGGTGCCGCTGGCGAGTGTCGCCGACATCCGCATCAATGATGGTCCCAACCAGATCAGCCGCGAGAACGGCAAACGGCGCGTCGTCGTCCAGGCCAATGTTCGCGGTCGGGATGTCGCGAGCGTGGTCGCGGAAGCGCAGGCGGCGATCGCGCGCGACGTGGCGCTGCCGGCGGGCACCTATCTCGAATGGGGCGGCCAGTTCGAGAATCTCGCATCGGCCCGTGCGCGGCTGATGCTGGTCGTGCCGGCCTGCTTCGCGCTGATCCTGCTGCTGCTCTATGGGGCGCTCGGCTCGGCGCGCGACGCCGCGATCGTGTTCACTGGCGTCCCCCTCGCGCTGGTCGGCGGCGTTCTCGCGCTCGTGCTGCGCGGCATGCCTTTCTCGATTTCGGCGGCGGTAGGCTTCATCGCTTTGTCCGGCATCGCGGTCCTCAACGGGCTGGTGATGGTGACGTCGATCCAGGACCTGATGCGGGGCGGCATGGACCGGGCGACGGCGAGCCGGGACGGTGCCCTGGCACGGCTTCGCCCCGTCGCGATGACGGCGCTCGTAGCCTCGCTCGGTTTCGTGCCGATGGCGCTCGGCCACGGTGCCGGCGCCGAAGTTCAGAAGCCCTTGGCGACGGTCGTCATCGGCGGCCTGATTTCCGCGACCCTGTTGACCCTATTCGTGCTGCCAACGCTCTATGCGCGATACGGTCGGCGGGAATTGCCGCGATCGCACGATGACCAGGAGGAAGCGGGCGCAGCGCCGACAGCACACCATCCCGTCGGTCCTACGGCTCAAAACGTATGAATGCGGCCGGGTGGCCGACGCGCATGTCCAAGCCGCTTGCGGCTAAAGGCGTCGGCCCATGTCTCAAGCGTGGTCTCAACGCCCGGCTCATACGTCATGGGAGGTGAATGCTGGTGTCCGACGGCACCGAAAGTTGAGAAACGCGCTTGAGTGCCGCGTGCCGACAAGGCCGGCCATCCAGCACCGCCGAACGCATTGGTGATAATGCGAAATCCGCGGCGTGAACAAGCCTTACGCTTGCCAATATCGGTCGGCTCGCACAGAATCCGCGCGATGAGAAAGGATGTCGATCATTTGCCCGCGGCGCAGCGGGGCGAACTGGAACGCGTCCAGCGCGTGCTGATGGACGAATTCGCCGAGGCCATCGCCAAGGCGACTTCGCCCTCGCGCAAGAACGGCAAGATCCTGAAGATCATCCTGTTCGGCAGCTATGCCCGCGATGATTGGGTCGATGAGCCGGAGAATGGCTATCAGTCGGATTTCGATCTGCTCGTGGTAGTCAATCACAGCGACCTGACCGATATCGCGCATTACTGGTATGTCGCCGAAGACAACATCCTGCGCGACGCCGCGATCAAGCGGCCGGTCAACATCATCGTCCATGCGCTCGATGAGGTGAACCAGTCGCTCAAGCGCGGCGAGTATTTCTGGGTCGACATCGCGCGCGACGGGATCGTGCTCTACGAGCTGCCCTGCCATCCGCTGGCGACGCCAATGCCGCTCACGCCGGCCGATGCCTATCAGATGGCGAGGGCCTATTTCGAGGAGTGGCTGGGGAAGGTCACTGACGCGATAGAGATCGCTGAATTTTGCATCGAAAAAGATAAGTGGAAGGACGCTGCCTTCACGCTGCATCAGGCTACCGAACGCGCCTATATTTGTTTCCTGCTCGTGCGGACGCTGTATTTTCCGCGCTCGCACAACATCAAGTTCCTCCGGTCGCTCGCCGAGGATAGCGAACCGCGCCTGATCGATGTCTGGCCGCGCGACCGACGCCTCGATCGGCGCCGCTTCCAGCTCCTCAAGCGTGCCTATGTCGAGGCGCGCTATTCCACCGCCTATCAGATCGACGTCGACGATCTAGCCGCGATCCTCGCCTGCGTCCGGACCCTGCGCGATGTGGTCGAGCAGCTTTCGCGGGAATGTCTCGAGGAGCTTCGAGCCAAAGCCGGGCAATAATTTGGCGATTGCCCCGCTTGCAAACCACTGCTCGACAGAAGACTGTAGACGCCCCAGTTTCATCGTTCCCGCCCCAGCTTGGAATCCTGAAAGCCGCCGCTCGTCAAGATGGGTGGGAATTGGCGGGAGTTGACCTGCGGGAGGCCTTGTTTTCGCGGACTAAAACGATTAGCGGCCAAGTTCCTTTGGGGAGTAGCCGCCCGCGCGTTCAGCGGGGCTCATGTCAACAAACTTGCCGGGCAACTGGCATGGCACGAGCGGCCAAGTGGGCATGGCGAGACTAAGGGCTGGTCTCCGCTCATGGGTTGAGTGGGGAGGTCAGCCTTTGGTGCGTGCCGCTCGACCCCAGGATGACTGATGAACCCCTCAGCGCTAACCGTGATGCTCCTTTTGGGGTCGGCTGCGACGATCTATTTCGCCTGCGAGTTCTTCGTAAACGGCGTCGAGTGGCTGGGCCGCAGGCTCTCGGTCGGTCGCACTGCAACAGCCACTATCCTTGCGGCCTTCGGCACAGCTCTTCCCGAGAGTGTGATCACGTTCGTGGCTGTGGCCTTCGGCAAGAGCGATGCGCAGCGTGAGTTGGGCGTGGGCGCTGCCCTTGGCGGCCCGCTAGTCCTCGCCACAATTGCCTACGCCACCGTGGGCGCGACCCTGATCCTGAGTGGCCGTCACCTGCAACGCACCCGCCAAGTGCGCGATGAGTTCCAGCGTTTGGGCCGCGATCAATCTTGGTTCCTCAGCATCTTTATCGTGAAGATGGCCGTCGGTTTGGTAGCCTTCACCTTCAAGCCATGGCTCGGCATCGCCTTTCTGGCCGCTTACGCCCTCTATTTCTGGAAAGAGATTAGCCGGGACGACAGCGACGAGGCTGAAGAGGAACTGGAACCCCTCATCATCGCGCGGAAGAAGTCCGGGCAGCCGCCACTCAGCCTCAGCGCGCTGCAGACAGGCATAGCGCTTTTGGTAATCTTTGCCGCCTCGCGTCTTTTTGTCAGCCAGTTGGACGCCCTAGGGCCGGTTCTCGGCCTCAAACCACAACTCCTTGCCTTGCTCCTCAGCCCCATCGCTACCGAACTCCCTGAGACCATGAATGCCATCATCTGGGTGCGCCAAGGCAAACATCGGCTCGCGCTGGCCAACATCAGCGGTGCCATGATGATCCAGGCGACGGTGCCCACAGCGTTCGGGTTGTTCTTTACACCTTGGCTCCTGGACCGTTCCCTGATTTTGGGCGGCGGGATCACCGCGATAGCAGTGGCTGTCATGTTGATCTCCTTCCGCCGAGGCGTTATTTCGCGCGGGTTTTTAGCCTCCATGGCTCTGTTCTACGCCTTGTTCGCTGGTTTGTTGGTGCTGTTGCACTTGTAGTCCCACGACAGCTTCTAACGGGCTGTCGTTCCAAATCGGCCTGTCGGTTAATCACGACTCCCGGTCATTCCGGAATCGCATTTGTAAACGAACATAGTCGTCAATACTTTGCCTCTGATTGCGCGAATTTGGCGGCCGCATCCACCATCTTGCCTTCGCCTCTGATCTGGGCCTAGTCTGACGACGCGACGCGTAGCGGCGCCGGGGCTTGAGAACCCCGCTTGAGAAATTGATCCGCCGCACCTCGTCGGTGCGGCCGGGTGGCCGTCGCATCTGTCCAGGCCGTTTCGGCTAAAGGCGGCGGCGCATGTTCTTTTGCATGTTCTCGATACCCGGCTCCCGCAAATCCGCCTCGCAACTGGAGGCAGGCCGGATATGCGCCGAGAACGGATATCACCCGATCAATCGAGCCTGCACTGCGGTGCCGACCGATGCGGCTGAACCTGGCATCGGAGGAAGTCGGTGTGGTTGGCGCCACGCCGCGCGTTGCCGACGGCGATCCGCTGCCGCCAGAAGACCGCGTCCTGTATCACAAGCCCGATCGCTCGATCGATGCACTTTATCGGGCGCAGGCTCCGCGTCTGTTGCGCTTCTTCATCCGCCGATCCGGGAATGATGACGCGCTCGATCTCGTCCACGAGACCTTCGAGCGGCTGGCCCGTCGGGACGACGATCCCGGCAGCACCGTCGATCGGCCCGAAGCCTATTTGACTCGGATCGCCGGCAATCTTCTTCGCGACCGCGCGAAGTTCGCGGCGCGCCGCTCCGCCGCCTTCCACGTGTCGATCGACGAGGTTTCCCTCGCCGGCCGTGATCCGCACGATCAGTTGGAAGCACGGGATATGATCAATCGCCTCGAAACCGCTATGCAGCGACTCCGTCCACGGACGCGGGAGATCTTCATGGCGTGTCGGCTCGATGGTTATAGTCATGCGGAAGTCGCGGAGCGCATCGGCATGAGCGTACGCGGCGTGCGCAAGCAGATGAGCCGGGCCATCGCCGAGATCGAGCGCGTCTTGAGCGACGATTGACGACGATGTCCGGCCGCGGTGCAAAATCCGATGACGCGGTGCGTCGCGAGGCGTCCGACTGGGTGGCGTTGATCCATGATCCCGACGCAGCGGTCGATCGCGCGGCGTTCGAGCACTGGCGGGCCAGCGATCCGCGCCATGCGGTCGCCTATGCGCGCGCCGAGCGCGCATGGGATAGCGCGGCGCTACTGGGACAGACCAGTTTTGGGCGCGCGCGGGGTTTGCCCGAACGCCGGCGCTTTATCGACCGACCGCAGGTGCGCTACGCGTTTGCCGTCGCGGCCGTGCTGGTCGTGGCGATCCTCGGCCTGTCCGTGGGCGGCGTCGGATTACTCCGTCCCCATCCAACGTCCCAGGCCACCGAACTCGCGTCGCGCGTCGGCCAGATTCGACAAGTCGCGCTAGCGGACGGATCGACCGTCACGCTCGATACCGACAGCGTGCTGCGCATCGCGTTCACCGGCACCGAACGCCGCCTCTATCTCTCGCGGGGCCGCGCACGTTTTGTCGTTGCGCATAATGCCGCGCGCCCGTTCGTTGTCATGGCCGGCAACGGCTCGGTGACCGCGCGCGGGACGATCTTCGATGTCGCTGTCACCGATAACCGCGTGAAAGTGGTCCTGCTGCGTGGCGTCATCGAGGTGCGCGGTGGTCGAGCAAGCGCGGATACGGCGCAACCCGCGATCGCGCGCCTCAGCCCAGGGCAACAGATTTCGTTTGGCACCACCGAGCCGCTGGTGGCGCCGCAACCGGCCGCCACGATCGACGCCCGATGGACCGCCGGAATGCTGAGCTTCGACAGCACGCGGCTCGCCGACGCCATTGCCCAGGCCAATCGCTACAGCACCGCCAAGATCAGCCTCGCCGATCCCGCGCTCGGCGATTTGCGCATCACCGGCGCCTTCCATGCCGGCGATGCCGTCGGGCTGGCGGAGAGCATTGCGGAATCGCTCGGCCTGCATGCGGCGAAAACCCCGCAGGGCGATGTCGTGATATCCGCCCCATCTTCGCAGCCGGCCGCCTGAAATAAATCGGTCACAAGAGGGGGTAGACCGCCTCCCTCTGTCGTCAATCGCCCCGAACGACGGCGCCAAGTGCGCCCAAAGGGGGAGACGACGGAGTGAGCGGACGATTTTCAAGAAGCATTTACGCGTGCGTTGCGGGCACATCGATCATCGCGCTGGCGGCACCAGCTCATGCACAGCAGGCTGACCAGCGGCGCTACGACCTTCCCGCCCAGCCCCTCGGGACGTCGCTGCGCGCCGTCGCCGATGCGTCCGGTACCAATGTCATCGTTTCCTCTGCCCTGGTCGACGGCAAAATCGCCCCCGCCTTGTCGGGGCGCTTCACCCCGATCGAAGCCATTTCGGCGCTGTTGCGGGGATCGGGTCTTCGCGCGAGGCTGGCGGGCTCCAGCCTCATCGTCGAGCGTGTGCCTGCCCCGCAGGACGTCTCGGCGGAAGCGGACGGTTCGGACATCGTCGTAACGGGCACCCGGATCAGGGGGGCCGGTCCGGTCGGGTCCAACGTCGTCACCCTCGACCGCGCCGAGATCGATCGCAGCGGCTATTCGACGACCCAGCAACTCCTCGCCGCCGTCCCACAGAACTTCGGTGGCGGCGCCAACGAAGGCACGGTCGGTTTTTCGGTGCGCAACAACAGCAGCACCAATTTCGGCTTCGGTTCGGGCATCAACCTGCGCGGGCTAGGCACCACCTCGACGCTCACCCTGATCGACGGCAATCGTCCGCCGCTCGGCGGCGGTGCGGGCACCTTCGTCGATCTCACGCTCATCCCGTCGAGCGTAATCGACCGCGTTGAAATCCTCGCCGACGGCGCCTCGGCGATCTACGGGTCCGATGCCGTTGCAGGCGTGGTCAATGTCCGGCTACGCCGCGATCTCGACGGCGCCGAAACGCGCCTGCGCTATGGCTTTGCCGACGGATTCGACGAAGTACAGGCGAGCCAACTGGTCGGATTCCACTGGTCGAGTGGCCGCTTCATCGCCGGCTACGAGTATTACCGGCGGGGACGACTGGGCGCCGACGACAGGCCCTACGTCACCGAAGACCTTCGTCGCTACGGCGGTCCCGACTATCGGCAGGATTACGCCAATCCGGGAACGATCATCGCTGCCAACGGCCAGGTCTTCGGCATTCCACACGGCCAGAACGGCGTTGGCCTGAAGGCCAGCAATCTCATTCCCGGTGTCGCCAACCTCGGTGACGGGCGCGAGGGCACCGACGTGCTGCCCGCTCTTGACCGACACTCGGCCTATGCCGCGGTCGAGCAGGATTTGGGCGGCATCTTCAAGTTCCGCGCGCAGGGCTTCTTCGCCGACCGGCGATCCTCGTCCCGTTATTTTCCCAGCAATTATGGCGGGGTCGTCGTCACGCCGGCCAATCCCTTCTATGTCGATCCGCTCGGCACCGGGCAGCCGATCACCGTCCACTATGATTTCAGGCCCGATTTGGGCGCCCCGACGCTCAACGCCCATGTGACCAACTGGGCGGGCGCGGCGTCGCTCGACGCCTCGCTCGGCCGCTGGTCCGCCGAACTCCACGGCGCCTATGGCGAGCAGCGCGAACGGCAGAGCACGATCAACGTCCCCAACTACTACCGGCTGGCGGTCGCGCTCGCCGACCCCGATCCGGCGACCGCC
>CANJKQ010000038.1 GCA_947474905.1 Pseudomonadota bacterium
ATTACTGGCCGTCCCGTTTTGATCGAAACCCCGTCACTCCCGCGAAGGCGGGAGTCGATTGGGGTCAGCGGTGGCCATGTCGCGATAGGGCGGCCCGGCGATGGCAGGGCAGGCGGCTGGCTTACGCCGTCGGCCGCGTCCTGATCAGGCCGATCGACACCACAGTCATCACCGGCTCGTCATGCTGGTTGAACACCGTGGTCCTGGCGCGAAAGCTGCCCATGTCGCTGCGGCTTTTGGACGCGCGCTTTTCCAGCACTTCGTTTTCGCAGCGCAGCGTGTCGCCAGGATAGACGGGCTTCAGCCAGCGCAGCTCATCAATGCCCGGCGAGCCGAGGCTGGCCTGCTGATGGTCCTTCATATCCTCAACCAGCATCGCCATCATCATCGCGGCGGTATGCCAGCCCGATGCCGCGAGCCGCCCGAAATAGGTATCGGCGGCGCCTTCATCCGACAGGTGGAAGGGCTGGGGATCATATTTCGAGGCGAAGTCGATCACTTCCTCCCGCGTGACGGAATAGCTGCCAAAGGCCCGCCGCGACCCGACCTCGATATCCTCGAAATAGCGCATGTTCAGCCTCTCCCTATGATCACGCAACTTACCCGCTCGTCCCGAGCGAAGTCGAGGGACGGGAGGCCTCGCAGAGACTTGCCGTACCCGTGTCTCGACTTCGCTCGACACGAACGGGGTAGTTGGCGTGCCAACTCTCGCCCTCAAACATTGAAGCGGAACAGCATGACGTCGCCATCCTGCACCAGATACTCCTTGCCTTCCTGGCGCAACTTGCCGGCATCGCGCGCGCCTGCTTCACCGCCGAACGCGACATAATCGGCAAAGGCGATCGTTTCGGCGCGGATGAAGCCGCGTTCGAAATCGGAATGGATGACGCCCGCTGCCTGCGGTGCCTTGGCGCCCGCCGATACCGTCCAGGCGCGCGCTTCCTTGGGGCCGCAGGTGAAGAAGGTGATGAGGTGGAGCAGGTCATAGCCCGCCCGGATCACGCGGGCGAGGCCGGTTTCCGCGAGGCCCAGTTCGACCAGGAACTCGCCGCGTTCCTCGCTCGGCATGGTCGCGATTTCGGCTTCGATCGCGGCGGAGACGATCACGGCCTTGGCGCCTTCCGCCGCCGCCTTGGCAAAGACGCGTTCGGACAGCGCATTGCCCGTCGCCGCGTCGCCCTCATCGACATTGCAGACGTAAAGCACCGGCTTGGAGGTCAGGAGCTGCGCCTGGTCGAGCACGCGCCGTTCCTCCTCGTCGCGCGGTTCGGCCAGCCGCGCGGGCTTGCCTTCGCGCAGCAGGTCCAGCGCCTGGCCCAGGATGCTCGCGGCGATCTTGGCTTCCTTGTCGCCCTGCGCGGCTTTTTTGGCGAAATTGGGCACGCGTTTTTCCAGGCTGTCGAGATCGGCGAGCATCAGCTCGGTCTCGACCGTCTCGGCATCGGCAATCGGATCGACGCGGTTGTCGACATGCTGAATGTCGTCATTCTCAAAACAGCGCAGCACATGGACGATCGCGTCCACCTCGCGGATATTGCCGAGAAACTGGTTGCCGAGGCCCTCGCCCTTGCTCGCCCCGCGTACCAGCCCGGCAATGTCGACAAAGCCCAGCTGGGTTTCGATCACCTTGGCCGAATGCGCGATTTCGGCGAGCTTGTGCAGGCGCGGATCGGGCACCGCGACATTGCCGACATTGGGCTCGATTGTGCAGAAGGGGTAATTGGCCGCCTGAGCCGCCGCCGTTTCGGTCAGGGCATTGAACAGAGTCGATTTGCCGACATTGGGCAGGCCGACGATACCACAACGAAATCCCATGAGTGTCCTGTGAAAATGGCTGGGGTTTGGCCTTGGCGGATAGGGCGTCAGCGCGGCGATTGCCAGCGTGATCAACGCCCCCTCAGCTCATCGACGTCCTTGCACGGTTAATCGCGTGATAACCGTCGTCCCCGTGCGGGTGGTCCCCAGCGGCGGCGTCTCGTCCATCGGGGCGCCGCGTGAAGACGCACGCCGCGGCGCCGCCAGGGAGGGATGCGCGAGATGCCAGTGGTGCGGGGGGTCGCATCGGCATCTCGCGCATCGGTTCCGCCGCGGCTTGCGCGCTATCCGGTGCGATGCGATCCTACCCTATCGTCATTGTGGCTGAGGGAGAGGGGCGGATGATTCGCGGGGCATTGTTCGCGGCCATCATGGCAGCGGGTCTATCGGGCGCCGTCGCCGCCCAGGCGCCGGCCGCGTCGGCCGTCTGTTCAGGCAAAGCGGTGACGATCCGGCTGAGCGCGATCAAGCCGGGGCAATTGGCGGCATTCCGGAAAGCGGTTGCCGACCATCAGGCCTGGTACGCGGCGCACCACAATGCCACCAAAGTGGAGTTCGTCCACCTCGCCGCCCGCAGCGCGGTGGGCGGCTTTGGCTGGGATGACAGCAGCGCCATGACGATCGTGACGCATGACTTGTCCTCCAATCCGGCTCGGGACGCGGGCTTTCAGGCCTTTGTCGGCGAATACAGGGCGAGTTCGGACGTGAAGCAGGAATATCGCGGCTGCATCAACTGACGCGGCCGCTAAAGCGCTATGAATAATTGAAGCTGATGCTGATCCGCTCGCTGCTGCCCTTGCCGGCATGGGGCATCACTTCGTGGCGCAACCAGCTTTCCCATAGCAGGATTGTGCCGGGCGTCGGCGCGATGTGGACAAAGGATTGGCGATCTTCGGGCGCGTCGGGCCGGCGGACGGGGGCGGCCATCATCAGCGGCAAGCGCGGGTCTTCGAAACGGATCGCGCCGCTGCCCGGCGGCACCGCGACATAAAGCGTGCCGGAAATGATGCTGTGCGGGTGGATATGGCCGCTATGCGTGGCGCCCGGCTTCATCACATTGACCCACAGGCTGTCGAGCTTGGGCTTGCGGTTGCCAAGATCGAAGGCGCAATCGCGCGCAAAGGCGGCGGCATGGCGGTTGAGCGCCCGCGCCAGATCGGCAAAGGCCGGGTCGCGTTGCGGCAAGTCATTGAGCGACGCGTAGGAGGTATAGCCGCGATAGCCATGCGCCTTGCTCCACGCGCGGCCGGCGGTGTCGTCGACTGCCAGCGCCAGGCAGGAGCCATGCAGCGCGGCGAGCAGATCGTCGTCGGCAAGCGCGCCCTCGTATAGCGGGGTGGTGAAGAGGAAGCGGATTGCCATTGTTGCGGGGTTAAGGCGAGGATGGGGCTTTGAATAGGGTCTTAGATAGCCCTTCCCCGGCGAAGGCCGGGGCCCAGCCTAAGAAAATGCGCGCGGCAGCGCGCCTGCACTATCGTGCAGAACTTTACAGGACTGGACCCCGGCCTTCGCCGGGGAAGCGCGGAACCCGGTTCTGGAGATCCTAGTCCGCCTGCTGCAGCCGCAGCGCGACGTCGTTCATGAAGCGCGCGTCATCCCCCTTGGCGAGCCATTGCGCCTCCGCCGCGACCGCGCCCAGCATCGCGGCGAGCGGGTCCATCTCGGCTTTGGCATAGTTGCCGAGCACATGGCCCTGCACCCGGTCCTTGTGGCCCGGATGGCCGATGCCAATCCGCACACGGCGGAAATCCTCGCCGATATGCGCAACCATGGAACGGATGCCGTTATGCCCGGCGGTGCCGCCGCCGCGCCGCACTTTCACCTTGAACGGCGCAAGGTCGAGCTCATCATAGAACACCGTCACGTCTTCCGGCGACAATTTGTAGAAGCGCATCGCCTCGCCGACCGAGCGGCCGCTGTCGTTCATGAAGGTGGCGGGTTTCAGGAGAATGAGCTTTTCGCTGCCCAGCCGCGCCTCGATCGCCCAGCCCTGGAACCGCTTCTTGGGCGTGTCGAAATCGTGCAGCTCGGCAATGGCATCAACCGCCATGAAACCGACATTGTGCCGGTTGAGCGCATATTGCGCGCCCGGATTACCTAGACCGGCCCAAAGCTGCATTTCCCGGCTCCCTCTCCCCTTCAGGGGAGAGGGCTGGGGAGAGGGGCAGTGAGGCGCTTTACCTCGCCGCCCAGCTCAACCCCTCTCCCAACCAGTTCGGGGTAAATAATACCCCGTATTATACAGGCCATGCCGGGGGCATGGCCGACCCCGAACTCCCGTAAACGGGAGAGGGCTGGTAGTTGGATTACTCCCCGCCTTCCTCGGCGGTTTCGTTGTCGCCTTCGCTCGACTTCAGCGCCGACGGCGCCACGATCGTCGCAATGGTGAAGTCGCGGTCCTCGATCGCCGGCTTGGCGCCCTTGGGCAGCGTCACCGCCGAGATGTGGATCGAGGCGCCAACGTCAAAGCCCTTGAGCGAGACGGTGACGTCGTCGGGGATTTCCGCCGCATCGACGACCAGCTCCAGCTCATGGCGAACGATATTGAGCACGCCGCCGCGCTTGATGCCGGGGCAATCGTCTTCATCGACGAAATGGACGGGCACCGAGACATGGACGGTCGAATGCTCGCCGATGCGCAGAAAATCGGCATGGACCGGGCGATCGGTGACGGGGTCGAACGCGACATCCTTGGGCAGCGTGCGCACCTGCGCGCCGCCGACATCCAGCATCACGACCGAATTCATGAAATGGCCCGTCATCAGCAGGCGATACAGCGCCTTTTCCTCGACATGGACGGTCAGGGGATCTTGCTTGTTGCCGTAGATTACGGCGGGCACGCGGCCGTCACGACGCAGTGACCGAGAGGCTCCCTTGCCAACCCGATCGCGCGTCTCGGCAGCGAGCGTCAATACTTTGCTCATCTGTTCAACCTTCCGAAACGTTCATGGTCACCCGGTCAAGCCTCCAGGGATGACCCTGACCGGAAGCGCGGGCGCATAGCCGAAAGGGGGCGGCGGAGCAAGGGTGGGAATGAGGAACGTGGGGCAGTACTCAATCTCATCTCCCGCTTGCGGGAGTTCGGGGTAAACAGCGCCCCGCGCTGTTTAGGCCATGCCGGGGGCATGGCCGACCCCGAACTCCCCAAGGGGAGAGGGCTATTATAGACAGCGATGACCTACAATTCGTGATGCCCGCTCAGCGTGCCCGCGCTCGCCACGTCATTTGCCGACCCGCCGGCCGCGCTGCCGGTCGTCACCCCGCCAGCCGCGCTGCCGCCCATATAGCTTGAGGAGGCGCCATCGCCGGTGCCCATGTTGCGTTCAAAAATCTCGCGATATTTGTGCGCGGCGCGCGCCTGGTCCTCGTCAGAGGCCTGCTGCTTGATGTCGATGAACCAGGTGCCTTCTTCCTCATAAACATGGTGGAGGACGGCGCCTTCGATATGGCCGAGCTTGTCGACATAATCCTCGCTCAGCGGCTCCAGCCGTTCGAGCAGACCCATCTGCATTTTGGCGGCGGATTGCTCGGTATAGGCCATAGTGGCGTGGCCGGTATCGCCAATCGCGGCGATGACGGGGTAGATCGCCACTTCCTCGGCAATCGAATGCGCGACCAGCACCTTGGCCAGGCGCTTTTGCGCGGCGAGCGCTTCCTCGACCGTCGTCGCCCGTTTGGCGGCAACGAATTGCTCGCGGATCAGGTCATGATGGTCGAGGATTTGCGACAGCCAATCGCCCGGCGTGGCGCGCCCGCGCGCCTTTTGCGTCGCTTCCTGGCGCGCTTCATCGGATTCGGGCGGGGTCAAGGCACTAACGACCTGATCGACGAGAGACATGGGGGCACTCCTGCATGGAAACGGGGGGGCGCCGCGTGCGGCGACCATATCCGTTCAAGCGCCCGCGCGCCCGCGACGTTCCCTGGGACTAGCCAACCCGTGTTAGGATGGGGTGAGAGGGGGCGATGATTCACCCCGTCATTGCGAGCGAAGCGAAGCAATCCAGGCCCACGATGCGACGCGGCTGATTGCTTCGTCGCTGCGCTCCTCGCAATGACGACCCCGGGTGCCTATTCCACCGTAACCGATTTCGCCAGATTCCTCGGCTGGTCGACGTCGGTGCCCTTCGCCACGGCGACGTGATAGGCCAGCAGCTGCACCGGCACCGCATAGACCAGCGGCGCGATCAGCGGATGGACCTTGGGCATGGTGATCGTCGCCAGGCAATTGTCGCCCGCCGCCTGGACGCCGTCATAGTCGCTGATCAGCACCACCTTGCCGCCGCGCGCCTGCACTTCCTGCATGTTGCTGACGGTCTTTTCGAACAACGGCCCGGAAGGCGCGATGACGATGACGGGGACATTTTCGTCGATCAGCGCGATGGGGCCGTGCTTCATCTCGCCCGCCGCATAGCCCTCGGCATGGATATAGCTGATTTCCTTGAGCTTCAGCGCGCCTTCCAGCGCTAGCGGATAATCGGTGCCACGCCCCAGATAAAGCACGTCGCGCGCGGCGGCGACCGTGTGCGCCATCGCCTGGATCGCCTCATCATAGGCCAGCGCGCCGTTGAGTGCGGCGGGCGCCTCGGCGAGATGGCGGACAATCGCTTTTTCCTGCGTGGAATCGAGCCGCCCCTTGGCGCGCGCGAGATTGGCGGCGAGCGCGGCGAGCACCGCGAGCTGGCAGGTGAACGCCTTGGTCGAAGCAACGCCGATTTCCGGCCCGGCATGGGTGGGCAGCAGCAAGTCCGCCTCGCGCGCCATGCTGCTCGTCGGCACATTGACCACGGCGGCGATCGTCTGGCCTTCTGCCTTAGCGTGGCGCAGCGCGGCGAGCGTGTCGGCAGTTTCGCCCGACTGGCTGATGACGATCATCAGCCCGCCTTCCTCCATCACCGGCGCGCGGTAGCGGAACTCGCTGGCGACATCCAGGTCGACCGGCACGCGCGCGAATTGCTCGAACCAATATTTGGCGACCATGCCCGCGTAAAAGCTGGTGCCGCACGCGACGATGGTCACGCGCTTGATTCGGCTCAGGTCGAACTCGGGGATGGGGAGGGTAACGCGCTCTTCCATGCGCTGGAGGTAGCTGCGCAGCGTCTGCGCGACGACGATGGGCTGCTCATAGATTTCCTTGAGCATGAAGTGGCGGTGATTGCCCTTTGACACCAATTCGCCCGTCACGCCGGAGAGGGTGATGGGCCGCTCGACCGGGTTATTGTCCTTGTCGAAAATCTCGGCGCCATCCTGGGTGATGACGACCCAGTCGCCTTCCTCGAGATAGGCGATGCGCTGGGTGAGCGGGGCGAGCGCCAGCGCGTCGGAGCCGAGATAGGTCTCGCCATCGCCATAACCGACCACCAGCGGCGAGCCCAACCGCGCGCCGACCAGCAATTCGGGATGCTGGCGGAACAGGATCGCCAGCGCGAACGCCCCGTGCAGGCGCGGCAGCACGTCGCGCACCGCGTCTGCCGGGCTCATCCCCGCCTCGACCTTTTCGCTCACCAGATGCGCGACGACTTCGGTATCGGTCTCGCTGGTGAAGGTGCGGCCGCGCGCGATCAATTCGTCGCGCAGCGCCTTGAAGTTCTCGATG
>CANJKQ010000039.1 GCA_947474905.1 Pseudomonadota bacterium
ACCTTGTTAGAATGTCGGACAGTTTGAGCGTTTGAATCTCGACTGAGAGGAGAGCCCCTGCACCGCGAACTGGTGCGCGATCTGCGCGGGCGTGCCACCCCCCCCTTTTCAGAACACGGTATATTTCGAAGATACGTTGGTATATCGAATCTATATAAGATCATCGGCCAATGAGCGTCTGCAGCCGTCTATTCTAGGGCGAGAATCGGGAGGTCTTGCCTTAGCTGCGGTCGGGGCGCGATGGTCGTGGTAGATGGTGCTTATAGAGCGATGCTCGCAACGAGCGGACGATGGACCGTCGCGAGGCCAGGAATTATTTCGAATAGATCTCGGTCGCAATTGACCGATGCTTGAACTCCGCCAGATCCGGTATTTTCTTGCGGCGGCCGAATATGGCAGCTTCCGAAAGGCGGCCTCGGCCTTGGGAATACAGGAATCAGCGATCAGCCGTCGCGTTCGCGATCTCGAAGACGAACTCGGCGCTTCCCTATTTCAGAGGCACAACGGCGGCGTCTGCCTGACGTTGGCAGGACAGCAGTTTGTGCGTCGAGCACGCAAAGCACTTCAACAGATCGACTACGGCGCGAAGGATGTGGCCGCCATAGGTCGCTCCGAGCGGGGGCATATCAAGGTCGGAATCTTTTCGTCGCTCGCGTCTGGATTCCTGTCCGATCTGCTGGGAGCCTACGGCAAGGAGCATGCAAGTGTACGGGTCCAATTTTTTGACGGCGATCCTGCGGATCACGTTGCCTCGATCCGGCGACTTCAACTCGATGTGGCTTTTATCACGGGAACCACACATTGGTCGGACTGTGAAACAGAGCAACTTTGGTCCGAGCGAGTATTCGCCGTACTTCCCAGCGATCATCCTCTCTCTGAGAAATCGGAGCTTGGCTGGCGTGATCTTATGGACGAGAGATTCATTGTAAGTGACGGTGCCCCTGGATCGGAAATTCACGACTATTTGGTTCAACGCCTCGCCGATCTTGGGCGTCACCCAGAAATCGATACCCAATACATCGGGAGGGACAATCTCCTGTCGCTTGTGGCGATCGGCCAAGGCGTCACGGTCATGAGCGAGGCCGGGACGGCGGCTCAGTTTCCGGGAACTGCCTATCGGCAGCTTGCCGGCGAGGTTCTGCCGTTCTGCGCGGTGTGGTCGCCGCGGAATGATAACCCGGCCTGGCGCCGCCTCCTCAGTCTTGCGCGTTCAATGTCGCGCTCGGCTGCCGCCACAATCATTCAGACGGTTTCGGCAGTTCTTTTGACTTCCTCGCTTTTGCAAATCCCCGATCCGTGGCTATGAACCGCTCCAGCATCGGAGCGATGAGACGAACGGGATCGGCCGGCGGTTGCCTCGCTTCGCGGCCGAGAATTTCTGCGTAGGCCGTTAGGTCGCGATGCAGGCTTGCCGGTAACTCCACCGTGACCTTCACGGGCTTGTCGTCAACGATCGGTCCCAATTTCAGCTTGGCCATCTCAACCTCCGTAGGGTTCAAGCACGAGATCGCGCGTGACGATGACGCGAACCGGGAATCCCGGTCGGATGGTGAGCGTCGGGGCGATGTTGAGCTGGCGCTGCACGATTTGCTGGCCGGTCTGATTGATGCTGTCGGATGCGCCGCGGCGCAGGGCGCGCACGATGTCGTTCTCCTGACCGGATGATCCGGCCTCGGCGCCGATGCTCAGGATCGTTGAGAGCGCAGCGGCCTTGAACAAATCACCCCAGTGATAGTCGACACCATCCTCGAGGCCGGCATAGCCCTCCGCGTCTGCACCAGGCTGACGCTCAAGCACTATGGAGCGGCCATTGGGGAAGATGAGCCGGTTCCAGACGAGGAGGATGCGGCGCTGACCGAAGCCGACGCCGCTATCATACTGCCCGATGACGCGCGTGCCCTGGGGCACGAGCAGGATCTTGCCGGTCGGGCTATCATAGATGTTCTCCGTCACCTGCGCGGTGATCTGACCTGGCAGATCTGAGCGGATGCCGGTGATGAGGGCGGCTGCGATCACGGCGCCGGCCTGCAGGACATTCTTCGACGCCGGCGCCGCCACGCGATCCGGCGAGACAGTGCGCTTGTCGGGGGCCCGGTTGAGGAAGGCGAGTTGGCGGTCCTGCGCCGAGGGCGTCGCCGGCTGCGGCGCCAGGCCGAGGCTGGCGAGATCGGCCGGCGGCGTGGCGATCGTAGTAGGCTGTGCCGAGGCTGCAGCACTGGCGGGCCGAGTCTCGGTCGAGGCGAACAGCCGCGCGGTCCGCGCCGCCTCCAGCTCTTGCGCCCGGCGCTGTTCCTCCGGGCTTGGCCCCACAGGGCCTGTCGTCGGCGTGCCGATCGTCGGCACGGCGGCGCCATTCTGCGCATTGAGGATAGGTCGGCCGAGGTCGCCGGGCAGCGGCGGCCCGAGCTTCGGGACGCCGGAATAATCCTTCGGCAGTCCAGACAGTCCGTCCGGTGTCGAGCGGTTGTCCGTCGAGTACAGCTCCTGGCCCTGGCCTCCGTGACGGGTCTGGAGCGCGTAGATCAGTGCCCCGCCAACCCCGAGGCTCGCGGCGAGACCCAGACCAGCCAGCACCTTTCGGGACAGGCGGGTCACACGCGGCGGATCGGCGCGCAGCCGCATCGTCGCGGCGGGCTCGCCGGTCAGCGGCCGAGGCTCGTCTTCGGCCGGCTGAGGCTGGGGCGTCGAACCCTGCGACGGTCCCTCTTCCTTTTCGGGATCGCGTTCGTCGCTCACGATGCCGGCCTCCCGTCGGTGCGGGAGATGCGGACGCGCTTCTGATTCTTGCCCGCGCCGAACCGCAATTCGGCGGCGGCAAAGAGGCGATCCACGATCATGTAATTGCCGCGCACGCGATAGTTCACCAGCTCGGAGGTGTCGCCCTCCGGCCCGACCACGAACAGCGGCGGCATCTCGCCTTGGCCGATGCCGCGCGGAAATTCGATGAACACCTGTTTCTCGTCATCGAAGGCGCGCAGCGGCCGCCATGGCGCGCGGTCGCCCGTCACCTCGTATCGGAAATTGACGCGCGCGAGATCGATCCCGCCCGACACCGGCTGCGCGGCCTCGGCTTGCTGGTTCTGGCGGCGCAGCGCGATAAGCTGGCCTTGCGGATATTGCCAGGACACCGACGCCATGTAGGTCGAAGGCGTTGCGCGCAGCTCCATGTGATAGGTCCGCCGGTCGGTGTTGATGACGAGATTCGTCATCAGCTCGGCACGGGTTGGCTTCACGAGGATATGGATTTGCTTGGCCGCGCCCACGCCGCTTTCGGTGTCGCCGATGATCCAGCGCACGGTGTCGCCGGCGGCGACGGGACCGGAGCCAACGAGTTGCTCGCCGGGCTGAAGCGCGATGTCGGTGATCTGCCCCGGCGAGGCATAGACCTGATAGAGCGCGCCATCGACGAAGGGATAGACCTGCATCGAGTTGATGAAGCCGTTGCGGACGGGTTGGACGCGCGCAGCGGCGTTGGCCTGGTTGACGCGTGCGGTGGGATCGGCCGGTTCCGGCTCGGGCTTGCCGTCCTTGCCGAGTGGCTTCAACTGACCGGGCAGCGGGAGCGGCTTGGGCAATTCCACCACCCTGACCGGCGCTGGCGGATCGGACGTTTGGACGGCCGGGGCGGCATTGTCGTAGGAGATCTCCGGCGGCGGCGTGTGGCTGGCACAGCCGGCGACAGCCGATGTGCAAAGCAAGAGAAGCGGCAAGCCAGATTTACGGAAGTCCGGAACGGCGCAGTTGAGGAAAGCCGGCCTCCCGGCTTTGCGGAAGGTCGGTGTCATTGTCCAAGCTCCTTCGACCAGTTGATGGCGTTGATGTAGATTCCGAGAGGATTCTTCCGCAGCGTGTCGGCGTCACGAGGGGGCTGCACGACAACAGTGAGGATGGCGGACCAGCGCTCGGTGGAAGCCAGCGAGCCATCCTGATAGCGGCGCTCGATCCAAGCGATGCGGAAGCTCGATGGCGAAGCGCGGATGACCGACGACACCTCGATCGCGATCTGCTGCTTGCCGACCTTGATGAAGGGGTCGTTGGCGCGGGCATAGTCGTTGAGCGCGAGCGCGCCGCCCTGCGTGGTGAAGTCGTAGGCGCGCAGCCAGTTCTGCCGCACGATGATGGCGTCGGACGGGATCGATCGAACCTGTTCGATGAAGCGTGCGAGGTAGAAGGCGATTTGCGGGTCGTTCGGCTGATAGTCGGCGGTCGCCGGCGCGATCGCCTGCGCCTGGCCGAGCCGGTCGACCTGCACCACCCAGGGCACGATCGAGCCGTTGGCGGACTGCCAGACCAGCGCGGCCGAAAGCCCGCCCGCGAGCGCCAATGAACCGAAGGCCATGTAGCGCCAGTTGCTGGCCTGCACGCGGGCGGAGCCGATCCGATCGTCCCAGACCTGCGCGGCGCGCTGATAGGGCGTCTCGGGCTGCGGGGCTTTGCCGTAATGAGTGGATGGTCGTTTGAACATGGTTAGTCGCTTTCCGAAAGGTTGACGGAGGAGCCGCCGCCATGGCTGTCACCGCTGCGCACGGCGTGGGCGGCCGCGGAGACGCCGTGGGATATTTGCTGCGAGCGTTTCATGCGCTTCGCCCAGGCTGGCGGGCCGTCGCTGGCAGAGGACGCGGCTCCCGGAGATGCGGGTTCCGCGGCGGTTGCCGTCGCAGCACCGGATGCGCTCGTGGCGATCTCCGTCGCGGCCTGACCACCGGCCTGATAGCTCTGCTTCAGGCTGTCGGCGGCACGACCGGCTGCGCGCTTCAACGGTGAGACGGCCGCCTTTGCGCCGGTGGTGGCAACATTGCCGACGCCCGACGCTACGCCGGATGCACCCGACTGTCCGGTTGCACCGAGGCTGTAGGCGGTGGAGGCTCCGCCGGCGAGGGTTGCGCCTCCACGCGCAGCGGCGGCCGCGCCACCAGCAAGAGCAGCGCCACCCGACACGACTACGCCGGTGGCGGCCGCGCCTGCTGCGACAACGCCGCCAGCGGCAAGACCAGTGCCAATGGCCGCGCCTGCGCCGAGTTGCGGGCCACCGGAGATGAGACCATTGGCGATGCCGGGACCGAAGATGCCGAGGCCGAGCAGCGACAGCGCGGCGAGCACGATCGCCATGGCATCGTCGATCGACGGCGTGTTGCCGCCGAAGCCCGAGGTGAACTCGGCGAACAACGTTGAGCCGATGCCGATGATGACCGCGAGCACCAGCACCTTAATGCCGGAGGAGATGACGTTGCCCAGCACGCGCTCGGCCATGAACGCGGATTTACCGAACAGGCCGAAGGGAATGAGGACGAAGCCGGCGAGCGTCGTCAGCTTGAACTCGATCAAGGTGATGAAGAGCTGGATCGCGAGAATGAAGAACGCCAGCAGCACCAGCGCCCAGGCGAAAAACATGCAGGCGATCTGGATGAAATTCTCGAAGAACGACCAGTAGCCCATCAGGTTGGAGATGGAGTCGAGCAGCGGGCGGCCAGCATCGAGACCGGTCTGCGCCACCTTGCCGGGCCGCATGAGATCGCTGACGGCGAAGCCGGTGCCCGAAGCCTTCAGGCCGAGGCCCGCGAAGCTCTCGAAGACGATGCGGGCGAGATTGTTCCAGTTGGAGATCAGGTAGGCGAAGACACCGACGAAGAGCGTCTTCTTCACCAGCTTTGCCATGATGTCGTCGTCGGCGCCCCAGGACCAGAAGAGCGCGGCGAGTGTGACGTCGATGACGATCAAGGTGGTGGCGATGAAACCGACTTCGCCGCCGAGCAGGCCGAATCCACCGTCGATGTAGCGGGTGAAGACCTCGAGGAAATGGTCGATGACGCCGGTGCCGCCCATGTCAGCGAACCTCCGGTTGGGCGGGATCGGCCCGCATCGCAGCTCCGGCCGGCGCACTTGGAAACAACGTGGTCGGGGCGGCTGACGGTGATGAGGATGCCGGGGTGGGTTGCCTGAGGAAGCGGCGCCGGTTCTCCGACCATGCTTTCAGGCAATTCGGATCGCGCGTGCCGGCTTCGCCGATCTCGGAACAACGAAGCAACTCGGCGGCGAGAGGATCTTGCGCCGTAACTGGATGGCTTTGCGTCGCGAGGGCGTCCGGCGAAACGTCCTTGCGCTTCATCTCGATCGCGGTCGCCGTGATGGCGACCGCGACGAAGACGATGGCGCCGACGCGCGCGAGGGTCTTGCCGTCCATCATGGCAGCCTCAGTTGCCGCTGTTCGGGAACATGCGGGCATTGCCGGGCTGGTAGCCCGAGCCCGGCGTCAGGAAGCGCCGGCGCTGCTCGCGACCTTGCTCGGCAGCGGCGGCCTGTTCGGCCGACTGCAAGGCTTGCGCCCGACCATTGGCCGCCACGACCGCAGTGAGATCCGCGAGCTGCTGCGCCTGGAGCGCGAGGAGCTGGTTGCCCGCCTGGGTCGCCTGCAGCGCGCCGGTCGCGCCCTGGCTCTGGCCGACCAGCGCCGACATCTGCGTGCGGTTGGTGTCGATGTTGCCGACGACGCCCGCCTGCACGCGCATGGCGTCCTGCAGGCCGCCGACGGTGTTCTGCCAGCGCGAACGCGCATCGCTGACGAGTTGCTGGTCGGAGGCCGACAGCGAGACGTTCCCGTATTTTTGCTGGAACATCCGGTCGATCTGCTGGACGTCGTAGGCGATATTCTGCGCCTGGCTGAGTAGCTGCTGCGTCCGCTGCACGGACTGCTGTAGCTGTTGCAGCGACGAGTAAGGCAGGCTCGCCAGATTGCGGGCCTGGTTGATCAGCATCTGCGCTTCATTCTGAAGCGAGGTGATCTGGTTGGTGATCTGCTGGAGTGATCGCGCCGCCGTCAGCACGTTCTGGGCGTAGTTCGATGGATCGAATACGATGATGGCGTGCGCGGGGGTCGCCAGCATGGGCGCGAGCGCGACGGGAGCGGTCAGCAGCGCGGCAGCAAAACGCGCTGCGCGGGAATTGCGCAGTTTCATTGGGACGTCTCCTTGTTGGTGAGCGTGGGGATGAGATCTGCGGCCCAGCCGACCTCACGGTGATCGAGCCAGGCGGCGAGGAAGCCGTCGCTGCCGTGTTCTCCGAGGATGCGGGTGATGGCCGCCTGGTCGGTCTTCGACGACGCGGCGCAGAGCGCGAGCGCGACATCGGACAGGCCGAGCTCGAACAGCCGGTTGCCGCGCCGCGACTGGCAGTAGTAGTCGCGCTTCGGCATCGCCCGCGCGATGATCTCGATCTGGCGGTCGTTGAGGCCGAAGCGCCGATAGATCGCCGTGATCTGCGGCTCGATCGCGCGCTCATTCGGCAGCAGAAGCCGGGTCTGGCAGCTCTCGATGATGGCGGGCGCGATCGCCGAGCCGTCGATGTCCGACAGGCTTTGCGTGGCGAAGATGACGC
>CANJKQ010000040.1 GCA_947474905.1 Pseudomonadota bacterium
GTTCGGCGTCAATGCGCTTTATGAGCGGGCCGATCGCTACGGTGGCCGTGTCTCGGCGCATAGTGTCGAACAGCGCATCGCCGAAGCCGATCGCCTGTCGCTGGCGGTCGGGCTCGACATGGCCGAAGCCGGGTGGCGGCCGACCGTCGCCAACTATCTCGGCCGCGTCACCAAGCCCCGCATCCTCGAAGCGGTGCGTGAAGGCGCCGGCGAGCGCGCCGCCCAACTCATCGCACATCTGAAGAAGGGCGACATGGCGACCGAAGCCGAACGTCTCCTCGCCGAGACGGGCTGGCTGCCCGAACCGCTGCGCAATTCCGGCGCCGATGCCGAAAGCACCGAGGCGGACTCTGGCGAGGGCGACGAGGCGTTGCCGGACTTCCTCGACGGCGATGACGAGGAGACCAACACCGATGATGAGGAGGAACGGCACCTCGCCGCCGCGGAGTGACGGCGGTCCTCATCTGACTTGACGAGCCCGGCGTCCCTTCGGGGGCGTCGGGCTTTTTTCATGCGCGCCGATCGAGAGGGAGAGTTTGGCCCGGACGTGGCGAGCCGGACATGGAGGAGAGAGCGCCTGCCGGCTCTCCCGTTCCCTGCTCTCCGGGAGTGGCCTCATGGCCGACTATTTCACCCATTTCTCATGCCTGCTCGATGTCGGCACGCCCGAGACCGCAGCCCGCGCGCTCGATCTCTACAACCAACTGTCCGAGGACGGAGCATCCGAGGAACCGCCGTCCGATGGCTTCCTCCTGTCCATCCAGCCCGAGCATGGCGGCTCCAAACTCTGGATGCGCGACGATGTCACCGGCGATCCCGAACGGCTGATCCAGTTCGTCATACGCTGCGCCGCCGAATTCCACCTCACCGGCCGATGGGGCTTTCAGTACGCCAACACCTGCTCCCGGCCGCGTCTCGATGGCTTCGGTGGCGGCGCGCATGTCCTCGATCTCGCGACCGGCGAAACTGTGGCGTGGATCTATACCAACGGTTGGCTCGCCGAGGTGATCGATGGCGGCGATGGTGCCTGACATCATCGAGACCATTGTCTGTCGCTTGATGGCGCGGCCGGGCCGCGCCCCTTGAGAGCGAGAGGAAGGCCGGGACGGGTTTGAGCCCGTCCGGTCCGAGAGAGAGCGCCGGCGGGCTTTCCCGCTCCGCTCTCCCGAGGACGTCTCCCATGAATGCTCACACCCTTGCGGCGGCGCTGCCGACCGCCGCCGATCAGCCGACCGACGCTGCCGCCATCCATGCCGCGGCACTTCTCCTCCTTCCTCACATCGAGCGCGGCGAGCGCATCGACGCCGCGGTCTTGCGCACCGCCATGGAGACCGCCTTCGGCGCGTCCGATACTGCCGGCGCCTGGGACTGGAAGGACGCCTATGACGCCTGCGAAGCCGCAACCGTCCTCATGCTCCGCAAATACGGAAAGGCGCTTTTGCGCAAAGCCGGGTCTCCGGCTGCGGCGGTTCCTCTGTTCGGCAAGATCGCGGGACTTCTGCCCACCCACACGCGCCGCTCCGAGGAGGCGCAGGCCTTCCAGCAATTCTCGACGCCGATCCCGCTCGGCCTGGCCGCGATCACTGCGGCCGCCATCACACCCGCCGATCGCGTGCTCGAACCATCGGCCGGCACCGGCCTGCTCGCCATCCTCGCCGAGATCGCCGGCGGCACGCTTGTCCTCAACGAACTCGCCGAAACCCGGGCCGCACTCATCTCCTCCCTCTTTCCGGCCATTCCCGTGACCCGCTTCGACGCAGCCCAGATCGACGATCATCTCGACCCGGCGACCGTCCCAACAATCGTGGTGATGAACCCGCCATTCTCGGTCCTCGCCAATGTCGAGGGGCGTGTCGCCGACGCAGCCTATCGCCATCTCGCATCCGCGCTCGCGCGGCTCGCCGATGGCGGGCGCCTGGTCGCGATCACCGGCGCGAATTTCGGCCCCGACATACCGGCCTGGCGCGACGCCTTCGTCCGCCTGCAGGAGAGGGGCCGCGTCGTGTTCACCGCCGCCGTCCATGGCTCAGTCTATGCCAAGCACGGCACGACCGTCGAAACCCGGCTGACCGTGATCGACAAGATCCCGGCCGACGAGCCATCCGCATTTCCGGCGTCCCCCGGCACCGCTCCCGACATCGCCACGCTGATGACGTGGATCGCCGAGCATGTGCCGCCGCGCCTGGCTGTCGCGCCTGCTGTTCAGGTCATGCCGACCGGCGCCACGCCGCGCACCGTTCGCGGCTATCTCGCGCGCACCGCGGCGACATCGGCGACCCGCGTGGGCCTCGCCGATCCCGAGGGCGTGCCGCTCGCCTATGAGACCGTCGACTGGACCCCGGCCGAGGGCGCCCGCCTCAGCGACGCGATCTACGAGCAATACGGATTGCAGACGATCCGTATTCCCGGCTCTCAGGCCCATCCCACCAAGCTCGTGCAATCCGCCGCCATGGCCTCGGTCGCCCCGCCCAAGCCGAGCTATCGGCCGACGCTGCCAGCGACCATCATGGACTCGCTCTCAGACTCCCAGCTCGAAACCCTGATCTTCGCGGGCGAAGCCCATTCCGATTTTCTCGCAGGTTCCTGGACCATCGACGACACTTTCGATGTCGTGGCGGCCGCCGCCGATGATGCAAACGGCGTCGTCCGCTTCCGCCGCGGCTTCTTCATCGGCGACGGCACCGGCGTCGGAAAGGGGCGCGAGTCGGCCAGCATCGTGCTCGACAACTGGATGCAGGGCCGGCGCAAGGCGGTCTGGATCTCCAAATCCGACAAGCTGATTGAGGATGCGCAGCGCGACTGGTCCGCACTCGGCATGGAGCGCCTGCTGGTCACGCCGCTCTCGCGCTTCCCGCGGGGCAAGCCGATCGCTCTGCCGGAAGGCGTCCTATTTACAACCTATGCCACGCTGCGTTCCGACGACCGCGGCGAGAAGGTTTCGCGGGTCAAGCAGATCGTCGAATGGTTGGGCTCCGATTTCGACGGAGTGATCATTTTCGACGAGGCGCACGCGATGCAGAACGCTGGCGGCGGCAAGGGAGAACGGGGCGATGTCACGCCCTCGCAGCAAGGGCGCGCGGGGCTTCGCCTGCAGCACGCCTTGCCCAATGCCCGCGTCGTCTATGTCTCCGCCACCGGCGCCACCACGGTCCAGAACCTTGCCTACGCGCAGCGCCTCGGTCTGTGGGGTGGCGACGATTTTCCCTTCTCGACCCGCGCCGAGTTTGTCGAGGCGATCGAGGCCGGCGGCGTCGCGGCGATGGAGGTGCTTGCCCGCGACCTTCGCGCGCTCGGCCTCTACACCGCCCGATCGCTGTCGTTCGACGGCGTCGAATATGAGCTGGTCGAGCACGAGCTGACCGCCGAGCAGCGGCGCATCTACGATGCTTATGCCGGCGCCTTCCAGGTCTTATGCGCAGCTGCGCATAAGATCGCTTATCGCGAGGTCGCGATAATGTGAAGGAACGCGGCAGCGGCGTGGAATTCTCCTAATGCGGTGCGATGTTGCTGCGCATTATTTTGATTGCGAACCTCGGCGGTCTCTGGACCAGTTGAGGATAAAAGCATGTTGAAATTGCACGACGAGTTGATCGCCGAACTCTCGAATTTGCTCACGACGCAGAACTACAACTCGGTGGTCGTAGCGAACCATCGCCTCTACGCCCGCGCGTTTCTCGATTATCTGGCCGAGTGCGACGTGCAGGTGGAAACTGTGACGCTGGCTCAGGTCGATCAGTATCTTGCCTATGCAGTTCAGGACTTCGAAGCCCAGTACGGTCGGCCTCCCTGTGCGCGCTGGCAGATGTTGCCCCGCACGTCGATCAACAAGCTGCTCCGGCTTGCCCAAGGCAAATGGCCGCCCGAGCCGGAGATGACCGAACCGGAAACCGCGTATCGGCAGGCGATCTGCTGCGAATACGAGGCATGGCTGCGCGACGAGCGCGGTCTGGCAAGCGCTACCATCGCGGCGCTTATGTGGGAGGCACGGAACTTCCTGCGATGGCAGTTCGAACGGGGCGGTGCTGCCAGCCTCGACACGTTGAGCATCGTGGAGGTCGATCTCTACATGGACATGCGCGCGCCTGGATTACGGCGCAAATCATTGGCCGATGTCGCTGAGCGGCTCCGGTCGGTGGTGCGCTATCTGCATCGGACGAGGCGCATCCCGATGGATCTCACGCCGCACATCATCGGCCCCATGCTCTACGCCTATGAAGACGTGCCCTCGACGCTGGACAAGAACCAAATCGCCGCTGTGTTGGCCGCGACGAAGGAGGACGGATCGCCGCGAGGTCTGCGCGATTATGGAATACTTCAACTGCTTGCCACATACGGGCTGCGGCAAGGTGAGATCTGCCGCCTTCGGCTTGAGGACGTGAACTGGCGCGGAGAATCCCTGCGTATCCGTCACACCAAGACCAATGCGTACTCCTACATGCCGCTATTGGCGCCGGTTGGTGAAGCGCTGCTCGACTATCTGCGTCATGGGCGCCCTCAGGTCGAGGGGCGAGAAATCTTTATCCGGTCCTGCGCGCCCTACATCGCAATGACAAACCTGTACGGCATGATCCGCGGGCGGTTAGCAGCCGCAGGCGTCGAGCCGCCGGGAAAGCGAGGGGCACATGTCTTCCGCCACGCGCGCGCGGTCGAAATGCTGCGGGCGTCGGTCCCGCAAAAGATCATCGGCGACGTGCTCGGGCATCGATCCACCGAATCCACCAATGCCTATCTCAAGCTGGCGACAGATGATCTCCGAGCCGTGGCGCTCGATGTACCTGGCCTGGAGGTGCTGTCATGAGCGCCTGGCACGATCCCGATTGCACCGTTGTTGACGCCTTCCTGGAAAAATCGCAGTTCCGGCCGGGAAGCAGACCGACTTATCGCTGGTTCCTTCGCAGCTTCGAGGATGTAGCCCGACGTCATCCGGCGGTTGACCGGCAGATGCTCGACGTCTGGCTGAAGGAAATGGAAAAATGTTGGCGAATGCCGACGCTGCTCAATCAGGTCTGCATTGTCGATCGCTTCCTCGACCACCTCGTCGAAATCGGGCTGATCGCCGATAATCCCGTTGCCGTGCTTCGCCACCGGTACAACGTAAAACAAAGCAAGCCGATCTGGCGAGCGTTGTCTTCCCCCAATCCCGACGAAGCCCTGGCCGCGTTACGACGCCCTGCTCCCTTCGGTAGCGCGCTGGGGGACTTCATGCGTGAGCATGTCGCGTTGATGCGCAGCCGGGGCTATCAGTATGAGACTCAGGCTCACTGGTTATTGCGGTTCGATCGGTTCCTCCAGGCGAACCCCGAACTTGCCCAGGCATCGCTTGAGACAATGCTGGCGCGCTGGGCAACTGCCAAGCCGACCCGCAATCACGCGGCTGAATGTCAGAAGCTGGGGCGCATCCTGACCAAGGCGCGGTATCGCCTTGATCCCAGCATCCCGCCAAAACGCTTCAACGCCCGGCCGGAGCGGGAAGTGGCGCGCGAGCATCGACGGCCGCATATCTTCAGTCCGGCCGACGTCCGGCGGTTGCTCGATGTTGCCCGCTCGTATCCGTCGCCGGATGCTCCGCTGCGGCCAATGGTCCTCTACACGATGGTGGTTCTGGCCTACTGTGCCGGACTGCGCCGCAGTGAACTCGCCGGGCTTGATCTGGGTGACGTGGACCTTCAATCGGACACTATCACGATCCGGGAAACGAAGTTCTACAAGACCAGGATCTTGCCGCTAACCGGCAGCGTCATGGCCGAATTACGGGCCTATATCGATGCAAGGCGGCGCGCCGGCGCCCCGCAGGATCCGCGGTCCGGGCTCTTCTGGCACGAGCACTTCAATGATCGCTATACCCCCGTGACGGTCTCAACGATGATTACCAACGTCATGCGCCGCGCCGGGTTCAAGCCCACGACGGGGCGGGCGGGACCACGTGTTCATGACCTGCGCCACTCGATGGTCGTGAACCGAATCCTTCAATGGTATCGATCCGGCGTTAATCCGCAGGACAAACTGCGCTTCCTCTCCACCTATATGGGTCACCGGGACATCAACTCCACGCTGGTCTACATCACTGTCACGCAGGACCTGCTGCAGGAAGCAAGCGAGCGGTTCCGTACCGTCGGCGCCCGATGCCTCACCGTGGAGGCGCGGTCATGACGAAGGGCAATCCGTTCCCCGCGTTGTTGCGGGCGTTCTTCCAGGAATGGTTGGCCGAGCAACGCAGTGCTTCTGTCCATACGATCCGGTCCTACCGCGACACATGGCGGCTGTTGCTTCGGTTTATCGCCGAGCGAAATGGTGGCGGGGTTGCGCGGATCACACTGGCCGATGTCTCGGCCGGAGAGGTTCGCGCGTTCCTCCACCATACCGAGCATGGGCGCAGGGGCACGATCGGTACACGCAACTGCCGGCTTGCCGCGATCCGCAGCTTCTTCAGCTTCGTGGCTGACAAGGATCCCGAATACATCGCGCAATGCGCCGAGGTCCTGACTGTCCCGCTCAAGCGGGAGCCCACCGCTGCACCCTGCTATCTTGAGCCGGAGGAGGTCGAAGCGATCCTCGCTCAGCCCGACCGGTCGACAATCGAGGGGATGCGCGACCATGTGCTGCTCTCGTTCCTGTACAACAGCGGCGCGCGCATCCAGGAAGCTCTCGACCTGTGTTCCAACGCGGTCCGGTTCGAAGCGCCGCACTACGCTCGCCTCTATGGCAAGGGCCGCAAGGAACGGGTCTGTCCACTCTGGCCGGAAACCGTGACGTTGCTCAGGAAGTTGTTGGAACGTCGCCCACGCGCGTCAGATCAGCGGATCTTCGTCAATAGATACGGTGAGCCGCTGGGCGCCTCGGGAGTGCGGTTCAAGCTTGCCGCCTACGTAGAGGAAGCGGCCAAGTCCGTACCAACGCTTCGGTCAAAACATGTGACGCCGCACAGCTTCCGGCACGCGACAGCCGTTCACCTTGTCGCTGCCGGGGTCGACATCACCGTCATTCGCAGTTGGCTGGGACACGTCAGCCTCGACACGACCAACCACTACGCACAGGCCAATCTGGAGACCAAACGAAAGGCCTTGGAGCTGGTGGGTGCGCCGTCGGCGAGCAACGTTCCACCTTCGTGGAAGCGAGATGCCAGTCTGATGGAGTGGCTCGACACCCTGTGAAATAATGCGAAGGACGTGGTGGTCAGTCTCCCGGCATTGCGCGCCTACGCCGCGTTCCTTCGCATTATCGCCACCTCGCGATAAGCCATCATCCA
>CANJKQ010000041.1 GCA_947474905.1 Pseudomonadota bacterium
AGCTATCGCAACTTTTTTTATCCGCATCAGCGCTGGCAATTTACCGGCGTTCGCCTCGCCAAGGATTTGTGACCGTGCTCAAGCAGGAAATCGAGGATGGCCAGGCGAGCCTGGCAGACCCGGCATTTCGTGCCGATGTGCTGACCGGCCTCGCCTCGCGCCCGCGCGCCATTCCGGCGCGCTGGTTCTACGATCATCGCGGCTCGGAGCTGTTTGAGGACATTACTGACCTTCCCGAATATTATCCGACGCGCACTGAGCGTGCGATCCTTAGCCAAGCAGGGCCGGCGATTGCCGCCGCGGTAGGGCAGGGGCGTGCGGTCGTCGAGTTCGGCTCGGGATCGTCGGCCAAGACGCCGCTGTTGCTCGGTGCCATTGCGCCTGCCGCTTATATTCCCATCGATATTTCGGGCGATTTTCTGCGCGAATCCGCCGCGCAACTTGCCGCGCAGTTCCCTGGTCTGCCGGTGCTGCCGATCGAGGCCGATTTCCTGCGCCCCATCGCGCTGCCCGACGGGATCGCCACGATGCCCAAGCTCGGCTTTTTCCCGGGCTCGACGATCGGCAACATGATCCCGCATTCCTCGGTCGATCTGCTGCGGGCGATGCGGGCGTCGCTCGGCACCGGCGCGATGCTGCTGATCGGCATGGACCGGTTGAAGCAGGTCGATGTGCTGGTCCGCGCCTATGACGATGCGCAGGGCGTGACCGCGCAATTCAACCTCAATCTGCTCGAACGGATCAACCGCGAGCTTGCCGGCACGATCCCGGTCGATGCCTTTGCCCATCGCGCCATCTGGAACGACATGCGGTCGCGGATCGAGATGCATCTGGAAGCGACCCGCGACATCGCCTTCACCATTGAGGGCCGCGACTTCGCGATGCAGGCGGGCGAGACGATCCACACCGAAAACAGCCATAAATATGGCGAGCGCGACGCGCGCATCCTGCTCCGCGCCGGGGGCTGGACGCCGATTGTCGAATGGACCGATGCCGAGGACCGTTTTGCCCTGATCCTCGCTGAAGCACAGCCGCCACGGCTCGCGCCGTGATCGCGCGCCCTTGATCTTGGCGCCCGCGCACAGGATAGGGCGGCGAGATCATAGCGGAAAGGCGAAATAATGCAGACGATCGGCGTTATCGGCGCGGGCCAGATGGGCGCGGGCATTGCGCAGGTTTCGGCGCAGGCGGGGTATCGTGTGCTGCTGTCGGACGTCGATCAGGCGCGCGCCGAAGCTGGCAAAGCGGGCATTGCCAAGGCGCTGGGCCGACTGGTTGATAAGGAAAAGCTCACTGCCGAGGCGCGCGATGCCGCGCTCGCGCTGATCGAGCCGGTGGCTGATGTGTCGGCAATGGCGCCGTGCGGCCTCGTTATCGAAGCGGCGACCGAGCGTGAGGAAATCAAGCGCGCGATTTTCGGCAATGTCGGCAAGGTGCTGGGGGCGGACGCGATCCTCGCCAGCAACACGTCATCGATTCCGATCACGCGCCTGGCGCAGGCCTCGCCCGATCCGGCGCGGTTCATGGGGGTGCATTTCTTCAACCCCGTGCCGGTGATGGGGCTGATCGAGCTGATCCGCGGGCTTGCCACCAGCGATGCCACCGTCGCGGCGGTGGAGGCGTTCGGCAAGTCGCTCGGCAAGGAAATCGTCCACGCCAATGACGCGCCCGGCTTCATTGTCAACCGCGTGCTGATGCCGATGCTCAACGAAGCTTGCTTCGCGCTGGGCGAAGGCGTGGCGAGCGTGCGTGATATCGACACCGCCTGCCGTCTCGGCCTCAATCACCCGATGGGCCCGCTGACGCTGGCCGACTTTATCGGGCTCGACACCTGCCTCGAAATCACGCGCGTGCTGTTCGAGGGCACCGGCGACCCCAAATTCCGTCCCGCCCCGCTGCTCGTCAAATATGTCGAAGCGGGCTGGTATGGCCGGAAAGTGGGCCGGGGTTTCTACGATTATTCGGGCGCGGAGCCGGTGCCTACGCGGTGAGGCCACCCGGCGAGCAGGTCGAGCAGTCGCCGATAAACGGGAATCGAGATCAACGATATCTGTCCCAGATAGGGCGCCGTTGCGACCAACGCGACGATCATCGCGGTCGCGGCACCCAGGACGGTTGCCATCCCGCGCCGTCTGACCGCGGCGATATCCGCCTTGCTTGCCAGCGGATCGACAACGGGCGGCGAGGTCGCCAGCCGCTGCATCCTGACATTGAACAGTGCGGTGACCGTCAGCCAGAGGCAATAAAGCACGACCGGGACGCGCCGGTTGCCATAATCGCTCAAAAGGGCGGTAAAGAACGGCAGCGCGGCGATTGAAAAGAGCAGCAGGATACTCGTCGGCATCAGCCGCTCACCCCAGTGCGTTGCGAAGCGGAACGCCCGGTGGTGCGCGCCCCAAAAGGCACCGATCACAAAGAAGCCGAGGGTGAAGCCCAGGAAATTGGGGATGACGTTGGCCAGCGCCTGGATGAATTGTTGCTCGGTCGCGCCATCGGGCATGTTGGGGACGTGCAGCTCGATCACCAGCAGGGTGATCGCGATCGCGAACACCGCGTCGGAAAAGAAGATCAGCCGTTCCAGCGAATGTTCGCGCCCGTGGCGGTTCTCCAACTCGATCCCATTGTCGCTCGTCCCAGCCACGGCTACCCCCGGTCTGCCTGTCACGCGATCAGCAACCCCGCCAGCGCCGCCGACATCAGGTTCGCGAGGCTCCCCGCCAGCAGTGCGCGCAGGCCCAGCCGGGCGATCGTCGGGCGCTGATTGGGGGCGAGGCTGCCTGCCGATGCCATCTGGATCGCGATCGACGAGAAATTGGCAAAGCCGCACAGCGCGAACGTCACGATCGCGGTGGTGCGCGGGCTCAGCGTCTTGATCTGCCCCAGATCGATAAAGGCCACGAATTCGTTGAGCACCACTTTGGTGCCGAGCAGGCCACCGGCGGTCGCCGTTTCGTTGGCGGGGATGTTGAGCAGATACATCATCGGCGACAGGATGACGCCCAGTATCTGCTGAAACGACAGGCCGGGATAGCCGAGCGCATTGCCGATCGCGCCCAAAATGCCGTTGGCCAGCGCCACCAGCGCCACGAACGCCAGCACCATCGAGGCGACGGCGACCGCGATACGCACCCCCGTCTGCGCGCCCATCGCGGCGGCCATGATCAGGTTGGCGGGGCGCTCGCTCTCATCCTCGGGGTCGACGACGCGCACCGCCTCGCCACCGCTCGCCATTTCGGCGGCGAGCGCGGGATCGTCGGGCATGATGATCTTGGCCATCAGCAGGCCGCCCGGCGCCGACATGAACGAGGCGGCCAGCAGATATTGCAGCGACCCCGGGCCGAGCAGGGCTGCATAAGCCGCGAGAATGGTGCCCGCGACCCCCGCCATGCCCACCGACATCACCGCAAACATCTGCGACGGCGCGAGGCCCGCGAGATAGGGGCGGATAACGAGGGGCGCCTCCGACTGGCCGACGAAAATGTTGGCGGCCGCGCACAAAGCCTCAACCTTGGACACGCCGACAATCGTCTCGATCGCGCCACCAACCCAGCGGACGACGAGCTGCATGATGCCGAGATAGTAAAGCACGCTCACCAGGCTGGCGAAGAAGATGATAACGGGCAGCGCCGAAAAAGCGAAGGCGGCGCCATATTTGGGGTCGCTGGCGAGCGGACCCAGGATCAGCTGCGTGCCGGCACCGGCATAGCCGAGCAGCGCCGACACGCCGCTTGCCAGCCCCTGGATCGCGGCGCGCCCGGCGGGCACATAAAGCACCAATGTCGCCGTCCCCGCCTGCAGCGCGAAGGCCGCCGCAACGACGCGCAGCCGGATGGCGCGGCGATTGCTGGAAAATAGCACCGCGACGCCCAGGATCACAGCGATCCCCGCCAGCCCGATCAACAGGCGCTGGGTTTGCTCAGGCAGCATCGGCAGTAACGTCCCCCATGGTCGAAACCAAAGCTTTGCGGCGATGGCGGCGCGATGCAAGGGATTTGCGTGGGGTTGGCCGCCTATTCGCCGCCCAGGCGGACGGCGGAGCGGAGAACGATGCAGCGCCACTGACCGTCGCCCCAGCGCAAGCTGGGGCCGTAGGCGGACCGGCCCCCCGCTCTCGCGACCCCAGCTTTCGCTAGGGTGGCGATATTGCTCCCTTGGCTACGGATCGGCACGGGTGCGGTCGGACCCATGATTGACCTTGGCCCCCGTTCCGCTAGCGTCGGCGCGCATGACCGAGACCTCGCCCGCCATTCCGCGCTCGCTGTTCGCCTTTTCGATCTTCTATGGCGGCATGGTCTGCATAGCGGGCGTGCTCGGCAACAAGCAGGTCACGTTGGGGCCGATTTCGGCGATCGGGCCGCTGTTTGGGCTGGGGCCGCTCGCGATCGAGGCGGGGATTTTCGCGTTTCTGCTGCTGGTGGTGTTTTCGAGCGCGGTGGCGGAGCTGCACGGGCAGAAAATCGCAACCGGGCTGGTACGCTTCGGTTTCGTGCCGTTGGTCTTCTCGATCCTGCTGTCGCTGTTCGTCCTTGCCTTGCCGCCTGCGCCGGATATGGCGCCCGCACGGCGCGATGCCTTTGCGCTGATGATGGGGGCGACGCCGCGCATCTGGCTTGGCGGCATCATTTCCTATGGCGTGTCGCAAACGCTCAACGTCACCGTCTTTTCATGGATGAAGCGCGATGGCGGTGCGCTCCTCTGGCTGCGCGCGGGCGTGGCGAGCGTGACGAGCCAGATCGTCGATACGCTGTTGTTCGTGTCTATCGCGTTTCTGGGCGTGTTCCCTATCGGCGAATTGTTGCTGGGGCAGATGCTGGTCAAGGTGGTGCTGTCGGTGCTGATCGTGCCGCCGGTGATTTATCTGCTGGTTGCGCTAGGGCGCTGGCTGGATCGCTGAGACGTCGTCACCCCAGCGCAAGCTGGCGTCGTTTGCGAGGTTGCCCTTTTAGTCGATAGCGGTCCCAGCTTTTGCTGGGACGACGGCTTGATCGCGCGTGATCGACGGGTAGCACCCGCGCCAGCATCCCGCTAAAGGCGCGCGGATGACCGATCATTCGCCGTCCCCCGCGCTGCTCGCCAAGGCCGAAACGCTGACCGAGGCCTTGCCCTATATGCAGCGTTATGCCGGCGAGACATTCGTCGTCAAATATGGCGGCCACGCCATGGGCGATCCTGAGCTGGCCCGCGATTTCGCCGAAGACATTGCGTTGCTGAAGGCCGTCGGCATCAACCCCGTCGTCGTCCATGGCGGCGGCCCGCAGATCGGCGCGATGCTGACTACGCTTGGCGTCGAATCGCGTTTTGTCGATGGCCTGCGCGTCACCGATGCCACGACCGCCAATGTCGCCGAAATGGTGTTGTCCGGCGCGATCAACAAGGAAATCGTCGCCTGGATTGGCCAGGCGGGTGGGCGTGCGGTCGGCATTTCGGGCAAGGATGCGGGCTTTGTCCGCGCCGCCAAGGTAACGCGGACCACGCGCGACCCCGACAGTAATATCGAGCGCGTGGTCGATCTGGGCTTTGTCGGCGAGCCGCACAGCGTTGACCGGCGCGTGATCGACACGCTGTCGGTCGCGGGCATGATCCCGGTGGTGGCGCCGATCGGGCTGGGCGATGACGGCGAAACCTATAACATCAACGCCGATACCATGGCGGGCGCGCTGGCGGCGGCGCTGGGGGCGCGGCGATTATTCTTGCTGACCGATGTGGCAGGCGTGCTCGACAAGGCGGGCGACCTGCTGACCGACCTGACGCCTGGCGATATCGCCGCGCTGCGTGCCGATGGCACCATCACCGGCGGCATGATCCCCAAGCTCGAGACGTGCATCACCGCGGTTGAGGCGGGGGTGGACGCCGCCGTCATCCTCGACGGCCGCATTCCCCATGCGATGCTGCTCGAAGTGTTCACCCGGCGCGGCGCGGGCACGCTGGTGCGGCGGTGATGCTTGCGCGCCTCCTGCGTTGCGCTATGCGTCGAATGGATGAAGGCCTGACGGAGATGACGCGTTGATTACGGTGCTCGAAATCCTTGAGGTGTTGCTCCACGTCGCGCAGTGGATTGTTGTCATCCAAGCAATTATGTCGTGGTTGATCGCGTTCAACGTCATCAATACCTATAATGACGGCGTCCGTCAGATTTGGGCGACTTTGCAACGGCTTACCGATCCAATCTACCGTCCCATCCGACGGATCATGCCTGACTTCGGTCCGTTGGATCTGTCACCGATGGTCGTTCTTCTTATTCTCGTGATCCTGTCGGGGACCGTGGTCCCCAATCTTGAGCGGTTTGCGATCAACAACGGCGCGCAGCTCTGATCACAGCAGATATCGCATCTTGATGTCCTGATCTTCGCGATCACCCGTGATCGTGAAGCGCGCGGCGGTGAAGCGCGGCGGGCCGAAATGGATGGGCGGGTTGCGCGAAAAGCCAAAGCCTTCGCGGGGAATGCCCATGAAGGTGTAGAGCTTGTTATTGCTGTTTTCGTCATGGATGATGGCGGCGGCATAGTCGCCATGCGGCAGGCCATCGATCGCGATCGCGGTTTCGCTGGCCGGCACCGATCGGGTCAGCGCATGGGTGTCGTCGACACAGCCGGGAAAATTCTTGGGGTCCGCCGTCAGGCAGACGCGCAGCATGCCCTTGTGCGATCGAAGCTGATCAATCGACAGTTTCAGCGTGGCGACGGGGGCTGCCCCCGGCAGCAACAGCATCGCCGCCGCCGCGCCCGCCACGATGTGCGCCCGCCGTGGCGAACGCGAACGACCCGACCCCCCGATCGGTGCCGCACACACGGTCCCAGAACCTGAAATATAGCCCATAATTGCACCTATACTCCACATGATGCCGCTGATGATGGCTCGCTGTGATGAGCCCCGCCCCCAATGGCCCGCGCCACATAAACGCCGGCCACACCTCCCACCCCATGTGGTTGGTAACGCCCATGACCGTCATGATCGTCAGCACCAATGCCAGTGCCGAGACATGAATCGGGATAAGAAAAACCAGTAAAGGAATAACCACCGCACCGGTCAACGCCTCGATCGGGTGAAACGCCATCGCGGCCCATGCGGTCGGCGGGCGACTGGCGTGGTGAACCGCGTGCGCCAGCTTGAACCAGCGCGGCCGATGCATCAGCCGGTGCGTCCAGTAAAACCAGCTGTCATGCGCGGCGAGGTAAAGCAGCACCGATAGCGGCCAGTACCAGAGCGGAAAGGCGCGCAGATC
>CANJKQ010000042.1 GCA_947474905.1 Pseudomonadota bacterium
ATCGGCTCCAACCCGGCGAGGCGCGTCACCACCGGCGGGGTGGGCAGCGCGCGCGGGGGAAGCGCCGCGACCGCATCGGCAATTGCCTTGATATGCGCGGGCGTCGATCCGCAGCAGCCGCCCAGCACATTGACCTGGCTGTTATCGGCCCAATCCTTGACGAGCGCGGCGGTCTGCGCGGGCAATTCGTCATATTGCCCCAGCTCATTGGGCAATCCGGCATTGGGATAGACCATGATCAGCGTGTCGGCGATGCCCGCCAGCGTCTTGACGTGCGGCCGTAGTTGCTCGGCGCCGAACGAACAGTTGAGCCCGATGGTTAGCGGCCGCGCGTGCCGCACCGCGTGCCAGAACGCCTCGACCGTATGACCCGAAAGATTGCGCCCCGACAAATCGGTCAGCGTCATCGACAGCATGATCGGCAACCGGCTGCCCGTCGCCCCGGCGAAAGCTGGCGCCGCCTTGGGGGAATTACCGCCCGCGATGCCAGCTTGCGCTGGCATGACGTTGTTGGTGAGCGCCGCTTCGGCCTCGATCGCCGCCATGATGCCAGCCTTGGCGTTCAACGTGTCGAACACCGTTTCGATCAGGATGAAGTCGGCACCGCCCTCGACCAGCGCGTCGATCTGCTCGCGATACACGTCCTTCAATTCGTCGAAATCGATTTCGCGGAAACCGGGATCGTTGACGTCGGGCGAGAGCGACAGCGTCTTGTTAGTCGGGCCAATCGCGCCGGCGACGAAGCGCGGGCGGCCATCGCGCGCCTCGAACTCGTCCGCCACGCGCCGCGCCAGCCGCGCGCGCTCTACATTGATTTCGCGCACCAGATGCTCGGCGCCATAATCGGCCTGGCTGATCCGGTTGGCGGAGAAGGTGTTGGTCTCGGCAATGTCGGCGCCCGCCTCGAAATAGGCACGGTGGATGCCTTCAGGGATGTCGGGCCGGGTCAGCGCGAGGATGTCGTTATTGCCCTTCTGGTCGCGCGTCAGCCCGAGCGAGCCGGCATAGTCCGCCGCCTCCAGCTTGCAGCGCTGAATTTCGGTGCCGAACGCGCCATCGGTGATCAGGATGCGCTTCGCGGCCTCGGCCAGAATTTGTTCGCGTTTGGTCATCGTCACTCTCAATCCGTCGCCCCAGCGAAAGCTGGGGCCGTTAAGTAAATTGTCCCCGATCCACGCGACCCCAGCTTTCACTGGGGTGACGCTCTACGCCGCTACCGCTTCCGCCACTCTCGCCCGCCGCCCCAGCAAGTGGCAGATCGCAAAGGCCAGTTCGGCGCGGTTGAGCGTGTAGAAGTGAAAATGGCGCACGCCGCCCGCGTAAAGCCGCCGACACATTTCGGCCGCCACCGTCGCCGCGATCAGCTGGCGCGCGGCGGGATGATCGTCGAGGCCATCGAACAGCCGGTCCATCCATTGCGGGATCGCCGCGCCGCACATGCCCGCAAACTTGCGCGTCTGCGCGACGTTCGAAACCGGCAGAATGCCGGGCGTGATCTCCGCGCTGATCCCCGCCGCCGCGCACGCATCGCGAAAGCGGAAATAGGTTTCCGGCGCGAAGAAGAATTGAGTGATCGCGCGCGTGGCGCCAGCATCGAGCTTGCGCTTCAGATTGTCGATATCGGCGGCAAGATCGGGCGAATCGGGATGTCGCTCTGGGTAAGCGGCGACCGAAATCTCAAAGGCGTGGCGCCGTTTCAGCCCCACGACCAGGGCAGCGGCATTGGCATAGCCGCCCGGATGCTCGGCATAGGTCTGGCCCGCGCCGGGCGGATCGCCGCGCAGCGCCACGATATGGCGCACGCCCGCGTCCCAATAAGCGTCGGCAATCGCATCTATCTCACCGCGGGTCGCCTCAACGCAGGTCAGGTGCGCGGCCGCTTGCAGACCGGTTTCGCGCTGAATGCGGGCAACCGTGGCGTGCGTCCGCTCCCGCGTCGAGCCGCCCGCGCCATAGGTGACCGAGACGAAGCGCGGCGCCATCGGCTCCAGCGTCTTGATCGCCTCCCATAATTGCTCGTCCATCTTCTCGCTTTTGGGCGGGAAGAATTCGAAGCTGACCGCCGCATCGCCCGCCAGATCGGCGAATAACGGCGCGTCGAGCGCGCGGCGGGCCTCCTCAAGCTCGGCGACGGAACGTATCATGCTGCTTTTACCTCTTTGAGCGGCGCGCCAAGCTTGCGCCCCAACCATAATTTGACGGTGAGTTCGCCGCCTTCCAGCGTCTCGACCCGCGCCATGGCGAGTCCCGCTGCGTCGAACCAGCCCGCGATCTGCTCATCGGAAAAGCCGAGCCGCGCATGCGCGTCGCGCAGCCGCAATTCCTCGCGATCATGCGGCGCGAAATCGGCAATCAGCAACCGGCCGCCAGGGGCCAGCACGCGCGCCGCCTCAACAATGGCGGCGCCCGGCTGCTGCGCAAAATGCAGCACATGGTGAATGATCGCGAGGTCGGCCGCGCCATCGCCCAGCGGCAGCGCATAAAGATCGGCCTGGCGCAGCTCGGCATTGCCCAGCCCCCGCTCGGCCAGCTTGGCGCGGGCGAGCCGCAGCATTTCCGAACTGCGGTCAATCCCCAGCGCCTGTTCGGCGCTGCCGCCGAATAATTCGAGCATCCGCCCGGTGCCGGTGCCGATATCGATCAGCTGCTTGACCTTGCCCGGCCCATCACCCAGCGCCAAAACGCGCGTCATCGCCGCTTCGACGTCGCAATCGGCAACATGGAGCGAGCGGATCGCGTCCCATTGTGCGGCGTTCGTCTCAAACCAGGCATTGGCCGCGGCGGCGCGATCGGCACGGACCGCCGCCAGCCGCGCGGCATCCGCCACCGCCCAATGATCCGCTTCCTGCTCGCGCCAAGCGTCGAGCGCAGCGAGCACCGGCGCAACACGATCGCGATCGCCCAGCGCCACGAACACCCAGCTCCCCTCCTTGCGCCGCTCGGCAAGGCCCGCATCGGAAAGGATTTTGACATGGCGCGAAACGCGCGGCTGGCTTTGCCCGAGGACCTGGGCAAGCTCGCCAATCGACAGCTCCATCGACTGGAGCAGCGCCATGATGCGCAGCCGCGTCGCGTCAGCCAGCGCGCGGAAAATGTCGAGGGCTCGTGTCATCGTAGATAGAGATATAAAGATATCTTTATATGGCGTCAACGCAGCCCGCTCAAATCATGCAAGTCCCGCTCAGTCGTGCCCCCCGGCGCCTGGCCGGGCGCCCGTCTCTCGACCTTGCCCGACCCGTTTTGCCCGGCTGCCGAGAGCTGCTATTTTCAATCGGCTTGGTATTCGCATGCCTTGTCCGTGGCTTTCCACCTATTTACATTCGATGCATCCCGTCATCCCAAGGATGTGCCTCATGCCCGCCCGTCATGCTGTGTTGCCGCTGCTCGCCCTGCTCGCCTTGTCTGCTTGCGGATCGGCGGCGCGCAACGAGGCGGGGGAAGCGGCGGCCACCGTCGCTGCCGACCCCAATGCCACCATGGCGGAAGCGGTGCGTGATGTGGATGCGGCGGGCGACCACGCAATCGGCGGTGAGGAAGCCCCGGGCAATGTCGGCGCCCTCGCCAATGCCGCCGATAACGCTCAGGAAGACCAGGAATGACGCAGCGCCCCGCTGGCGTCTGCGCTCTCATGCTGATGCCGATGCTGCTGCTTGTCGGCTGTGGGCCACAGACCGACGCCACCGGCGCGACCCCGCGCGAAGCGCGGCAGTTGAACGAGGCGGCGCAATCGACCGACATCAACCAAGCCGATGCCGACACGAGCGACGGCAATGAAAGGGATGCTGCCCAATGACCAATCTCCGCCGCCTGGGCAGCACCGATTTGATGACCCCGCCGCTGGTACTGGGCGGCAATGTGTTCGGCTGGACGGCCGATCGGTCGGCAAGCCACCGCATCCTTGACGCGTTCGTCGCCGGTGGCGGCACGCTGATCGATACCGCCGATGTCTATTCGGCATGGGCGCCGGGCCACCAGGGCGGCGAATCGGAGACGATCATCGGCGAATGGCTGCGCCGTTCGGGAAAGCGCGGCCAGGTGCTGATCGCCACCAAGGTCGGCATGCTGCCGGGCGACGGCGGCGAAAAGCTGGCGCCTGCCCGCATCGCTGCGGCGTGCGAGGCAAGCCTGAAGCGATTGGGCGTCGACACCATCGATCTTTACTTCGCCCATCAGGATGACGAGGCGACCCCGCAGGACGCGGTGCTGGAAGCGTTCGCCAAGCTGATCGCGGCGGGCAAGGTGCGCGTCCTCGGCGCGTCAAACTTCCATGCGGCTCGGCTCAAATCCGCGCTCGATCTCGCCCGCAGGCACGGCCTGCCCCATTATCATGCGCTGCAACCGGAATATAATCTGGTCAGCCGCCACAAGTTTGAGGGCGAGCTTCAGGATTTGTGCGTCGAGCATAATATCGGCGTGGTACCCTATTATGGCCTCGCGTCGGGCTTTTTGACCGGCAAATATCGCAGCGACGCCGATTTGGGCAAAAGCGTGCGCGGCGGGCGGATGAGCGCGCTGCTGACGGGAAAAGGCGCCGCCGTGCTGGCCGTTTTGGACGCGATTGCCGAGGAAACCGGTGCGACGCTGGCGCAGATTGCGCTCGCCTGGCTCGCGGCGCAGCCGGGAATCACCGCCCCCATCGCCAGCGCAACGTCGGTTGGCCAGCTCGAAGAGCTATTGGGCGCGACAACGCTGACATTGACCCGCGATCAGCTCGATCGGTTGACGGTTGCAGGCATTTAGCCCGTCTTTTCAAGACCGTTATGAGTCGACAACCGGGCTGGCGACAAGCTGCTTCAGCCTGACGCCAAGCTGAATTGAGCCGCTTTCCGGGCCGAATTGCGACAATACGTGCATTTTTTCCTATTCATTGCGTGGGGATTGCTATTAAAGGGGCATCGGACTCCACGTCGGGCGAAGCCGACGACGGCCGGGGTCGCCGTGATCAGTAATTGAGAAAACTGGGAGAATATCATGAAGAAGATCATCACCGCTTCGCTCGTCGCCGCTGCCGTTGTTGGCCTGTCGGCTTGCAAGCCGAACACCACCACCACCACCAACGACGCGATGGCCTCGAACGACGCGATGGCCACCAACACCACCGACGCGATGGCGACCGGCAACGACGCGATGGCCTCGAACGACGCCATGATGTCGTCGGGCAACGACGCGATGGCGTCGAACGACGCGATGGCCAAGGGTGGCGACGCGATGGCGACCAACGCTCACTAAGAGCTTGGGGGCTTTGGCCGCTGCTGATGGCGCGGCCAGGCTTTCGCTGAATTAAGAAACCGCGCGGGAAGGATGCTTCCCGCGCGGTTTTCTTTTGTGGGGAGCCGGGATTGCGATGATGCCAAAGCCCGGGGCGCGATAGCCCGACTCTCAACTGCCCAAGCAACGCTTGTTATCCCATCGGCGCACTAGGGATTATCGTCACAGAATCGCTTGTCACCTCCCAGGATAGCGATCCCAGCCCTAAGGCCCGGCGTCACCGCCGGGCCTTTCATTACGGGTCGTGTGGAGGGCGGCATGGTTGCCGCCCCCGGCGCGTCACGCCGCGAACTGGTTCATCGTGTTGTGCGCACCGCCAGCTTTCAACGCGGCTTCACCGGCGAAATATTCCTTGTGATCATCGCCGATATCGCTGCCCGACATATTCTGGTGCTTCACGCACGCAATGCCCTGGCGAATTTCCTGACGCTGCACATTCTTGACATAACCCAGCATCCCTGCCGCGCCGAAATATTCCCGCGCCAGATTATCGGTGCTTAGCGCCGCCGTATGATAGGTCGGCAGGGTGATGAGGTGGTGGAAAATCCCCGCCCGCGCCGACGCATCGCGCTGGAAAGTCCGAATGCGCTCATCGGCTTCGGCCGCCAGCTCGGTTTCGTCATAATCCGCGCTCATCAGCTTGGCGCGATCATAAGCCGACACATCCCTGCCCGCCGCGGTCCAGGCGTCAAACACCTGCTGACGGAAATTGAGCGTCCAGTTGAAGCTTGGCGAGTTGTTATAGACCAGCTTCGCGTTGGGCACGACTTCGCGGATGCGGTCGACCATGCCAGCGATCTGGCCGATATGCGGCTTTTCGGTTTCGATCCACAGCAGGTCGGCGCCGTTCTGCAGGCTGGTGATGCAATCGAGCACGCAGCGGTCCTCGCCCGTGCCGGCGCGGAACTGGAACAGGTTGGACGGCAGCCGCTTGGGCCGCATCAATTGGCCGTCGCGGGTGATGACGACGTCACCCGCCGCAAGATCGCTTGCCTCAACCGGTTCGCAATCGAGGAAGCTGTTATACTGGTCGCCAAGGTCGCCCGGCGTCTTTGAAAAAGCGATCTGCTTGGTCAGCCCCGCACCCAGCGAATCGGTACGCGCCACGATGATGCCATCGTCAACGCCAAGCTCGAGGAACGCATAACGCACCGCGCGGATCTTCTGCAGGAAATCCTCATGCGGCACGGTGACCTTGCCGTCCTGGTGACCGCATTGCTTTTCGTCGGACACCTGGTTTTCGATCTGGATCGCGCAGGCACCCGCCTCGATCATCTTCTTGGCGAGCAGATAGGTCGCCTCGGCATTGCCAAAGCCCGCGTCGATATCGGCGATGATCGGCACGACATGGGTTTCATAATGGTCAATCGCGTTGGTCAGTCGCTGAACCTCCACCTCATTCCCCGCCTCGCGCGCCTTGTCGAGCTCGCGGAACATGAGGCCGAGCTCGCGGGCGTCGGCCTGGCGGAGGAAGGTGTAGAGTTCCTCGATCAGCGCCGGCACGCTCGTCTTTTCATGCATCGACTGGTCGGGCAGCGGGCCGAATTCGCTGCGCAGCGCCGCGATCATCCAGCCTGAAAGATAGAGGTAGCGGCCCTTGGTCGTGCCGAAATGCTTTTTGATCGCAATCAGCTTCTGCTGGCCGATGAAACCATGCCAGCAGCCCAGCGACTGGGTGTAGTTGGCGGGATCGGCATCATAAGCCGCAATGTCGCGGCGCATGATCGCGGCGGTATAACGCGCAATGTCGAGCCCGGTCTGGAACCGATTCTGCAGCCGCATCCGCGCGACCGATTCAGCGTCAATGGCGCTCCACGCGGCCCCCTGCCCGCTGATGAGCTGGGCGGCGCTTGCGATTTCGGCCTGATACGTCATGAAACACGTCCTGTCTGTGTGAACCTATGCCGTTTTGTAGGGAGGTTTACAG
>CANJKQ010000043.1 GCA_947474905.1 Pseudomonadota bacterium
AAGCCCATACAGCTTCGCCGAAGGGCCGTTGACGATGCCAACATGACCTGTGGACGTGAAAAAGGGCACCTGGAGATTCTTGTAGTCGTAGTAAAAGATCGCCGGATTTATCCGCAGCCTTCGATCGAATAGTTCGGCTTTTACTCCGCCTTCATAGGCGTCAAGCGATTCGGGTAGATAGGCATCGTCCGCCGGCGATGACACATTATAGCCACCGCTCTTGAAGCCCCGATTCCACGACGCGTATACCATGATATCAGGCGTGACCTTATGGTCGATCGCAGCGCGCCAGGTCAGTTTGTTGAAGCGCTTCCGCTTCAAAAAGGTCGATGGAATATCAAGGAAATTGGCAATCGTTACGGTCTGCATAGCGTCGAGACGCCGCTCTTCTGTCGTATAGCGAAGTCCTCCTGTCAGATTGGTCGCCTCCCCGAGTGGGACAGTGATTTGCGCGTAGGCCGCCTTGGAAACCGTCTTTTGAGAGCCCTCGAAGCGCGCCGCCGTGACCGGCGCTAGAGGATTGACTGCCGGGCCATAAAATTTGACCAAAGAGGGATCGAGGCTGCCGCCGGCGTTGAAATAGTAACCGCCGAGAACCCAGGTTATAGGGCTGCCCGGCCCGGAGCTCAGTTGAAGCTCCTGGCTGAATTGATGATCATGTTCATCATGCTGGACCGTCAGCGCTGGCGTTGGCGTCAAATCATAGTCGAGTTGGAAATAGTAGGTCGATTTTCGATAGGCGGTGATGCTCATCAGCCGAACGGCGCCGATTTCCTGATCGATACGAAGGCTGCCACCACCGCCGCGGAACTTGTTGCGCGATGGAAAGTCGTTGTTGGCGTCCCATGGGCTGCCGTGCGTGGGCGCACCAAAGACCGGCACCGCGTTCTGATACTGTCGGGTTGTTGGATAGTTGCCGCTGCTTGCCGCGTAGTCACCGCTCAGCCGCACTGTTGTAGTATCGGTTGGACGAAGCAGAATCTTCGATCGAACAGCGAAATCACGCGTGGGACGGTTCGCATCGTCGTTCGTTGCAAAGTTGCGCCCGTAACCCTCGCCCTGGTAACTGTACACGGCGGCGACATCGGCTACGATCGTATCGCTTCCGCCTGACACATAAGCATTCGTGGTGAGGGCCTCGTAGTTTCCATAGCCCGCGCTGAACGCCCCCGCCAGACCGGGCTCCGGGTCACGTGTAATGATCTGGACAAGCCCCCCGGTCGCGTTGCGACCAAAGAGCGTGCCCTGCGGGCCCTTCATCACTTCAACGCGCGCGATATCCGCGAACGACACGAGCGAGGCCGGCGCCGACGCGATGTACACGCCATCGACATAGGTAGCGATCGGATTCTCGATGCCGGGACCGAAGGCCAGCGTCCCGACTCCGCGGATACGCGGCTGGAAGTAGTTCTGTGTCGCGGGCGCGGTAAGTGCAGGCGTCAGAACCGCGAGATCCGAGGAATCGGACACGCCAACCGCCTCCAGCCGCGCGGACGTTACCGCAGTGATGGCGATCGGCACGTCTTGCAGACGCTCGTCTCGCCGTTGCGCCGTCACGATGATTTCCTCTACCCCGTCGGAGCCCGGCGCAACGCCCGGTTCTTCGGACGCTTGCGGCGAGGTTTGCGCGTTCGCACCCACTGGCAGGCCCGCTCCAATGGCAAAGGCCATGGCGATATAGGACGAATGAAGACGCATTGCAGGTTCCCTCCTGTTTCGGAGCCGTGTCGGCCCTCTCTAAGTGATCGGCGATTCCACCTTTCCAGGACAATGCATTGACCATACTGTAATGTCAATAGCGATATCGACCGTTCTGTACGGTTGCATCATCCGCTTTGCAAATTGCCTCATGTTGGTAAGGTGTGTTGGAATTGAACCCGTTTGTAGGAGAGCCACGAATGGCCACGCCGCACAGCATCGCTTCGCTCGACAGGCGACGGTCTATCGTCCACCGATCGATCGATCTCTTTCTGGCGCAGGGCTTTTCCGGCACCAGCATGGCGCAGATCGCCGCAGTCGTGGGCGGCTCCAAATCAACGCTCTACACCTATTTTCCAACGAAGGAGGCGCTGTTTGAGGCGGCCGTTGATGCGGTTCTTCTTTCGGACCAATATCCGTTAGATGAGATCGACTATAAAAACATGCGAGCGGACCAAGGATTGAAGGCAATCGCGTCAGCAATATTCTCGGCAGCCCAGGACACAAAAAGTGTTGAAATACACAGACTCGTTTTCTTCGAGGCGCAGCGCAATGCGTCGATTGGGCGCGCGTTCATAAAAAGAGGGCCGGAGCTAGGAAGAAGGCATGTTCAGAATGTGCTGGAATTTTTTATCAGTTCTGGCGATCTGCATTGCTCCGACCCAGCTAAGGCGTCGGTCTATTTCGTAAGCCTGCTATTGTATCAACACATGCTCTACCGAGAGGGCGGGATAATCAAGCCGATGAATTCTCGCCAAATTGCGCGGCACGTTGATATCGTCGTTGACGATTTTTTGAAACTTGCATCGGTGTTGTGACGCCGTTCACCAGCCTCGCGACCGTCCGCAAACGGAGCGGCGAGAACCCGTATTGACCGTACTGTGCGGACGGAGTATGAGCCGGAATATCAGACGGCTCGAATTTGGTCGGCCGAAGCATCGCCTCAACAATGCCAGCCGCGGATTTCGAGCACCTTCCGAGCCGCGGTTTGATTTAGCGATCATCTGCGGTGCTGAACGTCGATCTGTCGCTGCCACTGGAAAGAAAATAATGGTCGAAAAGGTCTTCTCCTCCCCAAAAACGGCACTGGAAGATCTGCTGTTCAATGGCATGATAATCATGTCGGGAGGCTTTGGCTTGTCGGGCAATCCCGAGAGCTTGATTCCGGAAATCCGCACGTCGGGCGTCAACAACCTCACCGTCATTTCCAACAATGCCGGCGCTGACGGCTTCGGGTTGTGGATGCTGCTGGAGAGCCGGCAGGTGAAGAAGATGATCTCCTCCTATGTTGGCGAAAACCAGCTATTCGAGCAGCAATATCTTTCGGGTGAACTGGAGCTCGAACTGACCCCCCAGGGCACGCTGGCCGAGCGCATCCGGGCCGGCGGCGCAGGTATCCCGGCCTTCTACACCAAGACGGGCGTCGGCACCCTTGTGGCGGACGGCAAGCCGGTCGAGACCTTCGAAGGCGAGGACTATGTGCGCGAGACCTGGCTGCGCGCTGACCTTTCCATCATCAAGGCGTGGCGCGCTGACCCTGCGGGTAACCTCATGTTCCGCAAGACTGCGCGCAACTTCAATCCCAACATGGCGACAGCGGGCAAGGTGACAGTGGTGGAGGTCGAGGAGATTGTCGAGACGGGCACGTTCGACCCCGACTGCATCCACACACCGGGCATCTATGTCGACCGGATCGTGCGCTCGACGATCAACGAGAAGCGGATCGAGAAGCTGACCACGCGTCCTCGAGAGGCTATCGCATGAGTTGGACCCGCGACGAGATGGCTGCGCGCGCCGCGCAGGAACTGCGTGACGGCTATTATGTGAACCTTGGCATCGGCATCCCGACGCTGGTGGCGAACCATGTGCCGGCGGGCGTCAACGTGACCCTGCAGAGCGAGAACGGGATGCTGGGCATCGGTCCGTTTCCCTATGAGGGCGAGGCGGACCCGGACCTCATCAATGCCGGCAAGCAGACGATCACGGCGCTGCCGGCGTCGAGCTTCTTCTCCTCCGCCGACAGCTTCGCGATGATCCGGGGCGGGCATATAGACATGGCGGTGCTGGGTGCGATGGAGGTTGGCGCCCAGGGCGACCTCGCCAACTGGACGATACCGGGCAAGATGGTGAAGGGCATGGGCGGCGCGATGGATCTGGTTGCCGGCGTCAAGCGGGTGGTCGTTGTCATGGACCATGTCTCGAAGAACGGCGCGCCCAAGATCCTCGAGACCTGCTCCCTGCCGCTGACCGGCAAGAGGGTTGTCGACCTCATCATCACCGACCTGGCCGTCATCGCGATCGACAGGAAGCAAGGCGGCCTGGTGCTCCTCGAAGCTGCGCCAGGCGTGCCGGTCGAGGAAATCGTCGCGAAGACCGGCGCTGCCCTTGATGTCAGCGCCGTGAAGGTAGCTGCATGACAACCGCCTTCATCTGCGACGCAATCCGCACGCCGATCGGCCGCTTGAACGGCATGCTCGCGACTATACGAACCGATGATCTTGCGGCCCTGCCGATCCGGGCGCTTGTCGAACGCAATCCACAGGTCGACTGGGGCGCGGTGGACGACGTCATCCTTGGCTGCGCCAACCAGTCGGGCGAGGATAATCGCAATGTCGCGCGCATGGCCGCGCTACTCGCTGGCCTGCCGAAGGAAGCGCCCGGCGTCACGGTCAATCGACTCTGCGGCTCCGGGCTCAACGCCGTCGGCATCGCCGCTCAGGCGATCCGTTCGGGCGACGCCGATCTCATCGTTGCGGGCGGTGTGGAGAGCATGACGCGCGCGCCCTATGTGCTGGGCAAGGCCGGCGGCGCGTTCGACCGAAGCCAGATGATCGAGGACACGACGCTTGGCTGGCGGTTCGTCAATCCGGCGATGAAGGCCGCCTATGGCGTCGACACGATGCCCCAGACCGGCGAGAATGTCGCGCAAGAGTGGGGCATCACGCGTGAGGAGCAGGACGCCTTCAGCCTTGCAAGCCAGCAGAAGGCCGCTGCCGCGCAGGCCTCTGGCCGCCTTGCCGCCGAGATCGTGCCGGTCTCGATCCCGCAGAAGAAGGGGGATCCCATCCTCTTCACCACAGACGAGCATCCCCGCGCGACAAGCCTGGAGGCGCTGGCGAAACTAAAGCCGGTGGTGAAACCGGACGGCACCGTGACAGCGGGGAATGCTTCGGGCCTCAATGACGGTGCCGCGGCAATGCTTGTCGTTTCCGAAGCAGCAGCGACACGGCATGGCCTGACGCCCCGCGCGCGGATCGTCGCGATGACCGCCGCCGGTGTCGCACCTCGCGTCATGGGCGTGGGACCGGTGCCAGCGGCGCGCAAACTGCTCGACCGCGCGGGTGTCGCCCTGGACCAACTCGACGTAATCGAGCTGAACGAGGCGTTTGCCAGCCAGGCAATCGCGGTGTTGCGGGATCTTGATATCGATACGGCGGACGAGCGCGTCAATCGCAACGGCGGCGCGATCGCACTCGGCCACCCGCTCGGCATGTCCGGTGCCCGCATCGTGCTCACGGCGACTGAGGAGCTGCACAGGATCGGCGGACGCTATGCGATGGCTCTCATGTGTATTGGCGTGGGGCAAGGCATCGCACTACTCATCGAGCGGGTCTGACCGAGGGAGTAAGCGTGCAAGACCTGACCGCCATCGCCCGCGGAATCGACTTGCTCGAGCAGCTGCACGAGGAGATCTCCGCCAACGCGCTGCGTGAGGATAATCGTATAGGGGCGCGGCTGGCCCGCGCGGTCACCTACCAGGCGCCTATGCCAGCTATTTGCGCGATCCGACCGGTAACAACGTCTGCGCCTACACCTTTCATCTCGATTTTCATGTCTGACCATGTGCGATGGCGTGCGGAGCGGCTTGGTTGAAGCCTACTAGGATAGAAGACGAGACAATGACAAAGCTGCTGGTTACCGATCGTGAGGGCAACGAAACCGCCGTTGACGGGACGGCTGGCCTGTCCGTCATGGAAATTATCCGTGATAACGGCTTCGATGAGCTGCTCGCGCTGTGCGGTGGCTGCTGCTCCTGCGCAACCTGTCACGTTTATGTCGACCCGGCGTTTGCCGGAATTTTGTCCCAGATGGGCGACGACGAGGATGATCTCCTCGACAGCTCTGATCGCCGGCTCCCCAGTTCTCGCCTGTCCTGTCAGATCGTCTTCAGCGATGCGCTGGACGGGTTGAAGGTACAGATCGCCCCCGAGGACTGAGCAGACATGGCCGACCGGTTCGACATCCTTATCGTTGGCGCAGGGCATAGCGGGGCGCAGACGGCGATCGCGCTGAGGCAGCACAAGTTCGGGGGCTCGATCGCCATGCTCGGCGAGGAAACCGAGATACCCTATGAGCGCCCGCCGCTTTCCAAAGACTATTTTTCGGGCGAGAAGACGTTCGAGCGCATCCTGATCCGCCCGGCAGCTTTCTGGAATGAGCGAAACGTGACGATGGTCACCGGCAAGCGAGTCATCTCGGTGGATCCGGCCGAGCATAGCGTCACGACCGAGACCGGCGAGACCTTCGAATATGGCCACCTGATCTGGGCGACGGGCGGTCATCCCCGCAAGCTCACCTGCCCCGGCCATGATTTGATCGGCGTCCATACGGTGCGCACCCGCGCCGATGTCGACACAATGATGGACGAGCTCGCCTCCACCGAGAAGGTGGCGGTGATCGGCGGCGGCTATATCGGCCTTGAAGCCGCCGCTGTCCTCGCCAAGATGGGAAAGAAGGTCACCGTGCTCGAGGCGCTCGACCGTGTCCTGGCGCGTGTCGCCGGCGAGCCGCTGTCACGCTTCTACGAGGCCGAGCATCGCGCGCACGGCGTCGATGTCAGGCTCGACGTGAAGGTCGACGGCATTGAGGGCAGAGATGGCCGCGTCGCCGGTGTCCGGCTCGCCAATGGCGAGGTGATCGAGGCCCAGATGGCGATCGTCGGCATCGGCATCATCCCGGCGGTCGAGCCGCTGCTGGCGGCCGGCGCTGAGGGCGGCAATGGCGTCGCGGTGGACGAGCACGCCCGTACCACGCTGCCCGACGTCTTCGCGATAGGCGACTGCGCGATGCACGCCAACGCCTATGCTGAAGGGCTGCCGATCCGGCTTGAGTCGGTGCAGAACGCCAACGACCTCGCCAACACCGCTGCCCGGGCGCTGACTGGCGAGCCCAAACCCTACAACTCGGTGCCGTGGTTCTGGTCCAACCAGTATGACCTGCGCCTGCAGACGGTCGGGCTCTCCATGGGGCATGACGCGATCGTGACGCGTGGCGACATCGCCAGCCGCAGCTTCTCGATCATTTACCTCAAGCACGGCCATGTCGTGGCGCTCGACTGCGTCAATGCCACCAAGGACTATGTACAGGGCAAGGCGCTGGTGACGGGACGGGTGTCCGTGACGCTCGATGCGTTGCGAAATACGGCTCTGTTGCAAAGATTG
>CANJKQ010000044.1 GCA_947474905.1 Pseudomonadota bacterium
AAACCGATAGCGCCTTGTTGCGCACGCTTGGCCCCGGCGTGCAGATTGGCCTGCACGTGACGCTGACCGGCGAAAAGCCGCTGACCGCCTTGCCCGGCCTGACCGACGCCGATGGCCGGCTGCCCGGCATCAACCGGCTGCAACGGCTGGCGCGGCTGGGCAAGGTGCCGGTCGAGGCCGTGGCGGGTGAAGTGGCGGCGCAGTTTGAGCGGTTCGAAGCCGCGATGGGCCGCGCCCCTGATTTCGTCGATGGCCATCAACATGCCCACCTGCTGCCCGGCATTCGCGACCGGGTGCTGGCCGAAACTCGCCGCCGCGCGCCGCATGCCTGGCTGCGCGATTGCAGCGACAGCCCCAGGGGAATTGCGGCGCGCCCCTATCGCTGGAAAGCAATGGGCAGTGCGCTGCATTCAGCCGGGCTCGCCCGCGCCGTTGCCCGCCACGGCCTTCGCCGCAATTCGGGCTTTGCCGGCCATTATGGTTTCAGCGGCGATTATGCGCGGCTATTTCCCGCGTTTCTGCGCGCGCCGGGCGCAACGCATCTCGTCATGTGCCATCCGGGCGCGGGCCGGGCCGCAGGCGACACGATTGCCGATGCCCGTATCGCCGAAGCGAAGGCCTTGAAGCAATTGAACGTTAAGGACATGGCTGCAACCAATGGATTGGTGTTCACGGCATGATGATTCTCGGCCGCCATTTCCTTTGTGCAGGCGCCAGGCGTGAGCGCGGGCGGGCTGCAGGCGACGTTCCTGGCGGAACGGCCGCGCCTGCTGCGCCTGTTGCGCGCGCGTCTGGGCACCGAGGAAGAGGCCGAGGAAGCCGTGCAGGATTTGTGGCTGCGGCTGGAAAGCACGCGGGCGGGGCCGATTGCCGAGCCGGTGGCCTATCTTTTCCGCATGGCGAACAATCTGGCGACCGATCGACGCCGGGCGGGGATGCGGCGCGGCGCGCTGGAAACGGCGTGGCACGCGATATTGCCGCAGGGCGACGAGCATCCCGACGCGGAACGCACCGCGATTGCGCGCGACTGGCTGGCGCATGTCGAAACGACCATCGCCGCCATGCCCGATCGGATGCGCGAAGCCTATCGCCTGTTTCGGCTGGAGGGGCTGGCGCAACGCGATATCGCCCGGCGCATGACGATCAGCGTCAGCGCGGTCGAAAAGCTTCTGCAACGAGCATATGCCAGACTCGAGCGGCTGGAGGATGAATCCGATGTCGACGACTGACACCGTGATGCGCGACGCGATCAGCTGGTATGTTCGCCAGAATGACCTGGATGAACGCGGATGGACGCAGTTTACCGATTGGCTGGAGCGCGATCCTGCCCATGCCAACGCTTATGACCGGCTGTGCCTTGACGATGCTGCGACCGTGACGATGGCGCCCGAAATGCGCCAGACCGACGCGGCGGCGCGTCCCGATTGGGGACGGCGGCAACGCTGGGGGGTGATTGGCGGCGGCGTGGCGGCGGTGGCGGCGGCGCTGGCGCTGGTCGTCGGCGTGCCGCATCCATCGGCGGCACCAGTGCTCTACACCTCTGGCGCCGCACCCCGGTCGTTGGCGCTTGCCGATGGGCTGAATGTCGACATGGCGCCTGCCACGCAGCTCAGCATGGCAGGCAACCGGACCGCGACGCTCACCTCCGGCACCGCCTTGTTCACGGTCAAGCATGACCCGGCGCACCCCTTTGAGGTCTGGGCGGGCGAGCATGTGATCCGGGACATCGGCACCGTCTTTCAGGTCAGCGTCACCCATCGCGGTTTCGAGGTGGTGGTGAGCGAGGGCGAAGTCGAGATCGATCCCGCCGGCAATGGCTGGCATGTGACCGCCGGACGCCGCCTGACGATTGATCCCAGCCGCGCCCAGGCCAGCATCGGCCCCGCCACCAAGGGTGAAGTCGGGGCATGGCGGGCGGGTCGGCTCGACCTGACGGGCGTGCCGTTTGAGGCCGCCGTCGCGGCGCTAGCCCATGCCGATGGCGTTGACGCGCGGGTAACGCCGGACTTGTCGAACCGACGCTTCACCGGCAACGTCAAATTGACTGGCGATGCGGCACGCGACATGGCCCGATTCGCTGAACTGACGGGGACCGTCGCGACGCCGGATGGTAAGGGGTGGGTCATCGCGCCTGAGGAGGGCGCTCGCTAACGGCGTTGCCGCTGCAGCCCTGGCTACGGCGCCTGCCCAGGCGCGCGCTGGCCAATCCACCGACATCCATGTGCCCGCCGGACCGCTCGACCGCGCGCTCAACGCCCTGTCGCGCGAGTTGGGCATCGACATCGTCAGCACGGAGCCGGGCCTCAGCCAGCGCCGCGTCCCCGCACTCGACGGGCGGCTGAGCGCGGGCAAGGCGCTGGCGAAGCTGCTGGCCGGGACCGGCTATCGCGCCAAGCGCGCCGGCAGTGGCTATCGCATCGTCGCGGCGCCCCCGCCGCGCTTCAGCTTCACCCCTCGGCCCCCGTCCGACTCCAGCGACAATCCCGACATCGTCGTCACCGCCAGCAAGCAGCGCATCGACCTGAAATCCTATCCCGCCACGGCGCGGATCGTCGATCTGGCGCAGGCGCTGCGCTATCAAGGCGGCCCTGCCGACAGCGATACGCTGGCCCAGGCCGTGCCCGTCATCGAGCAGACCGCGCTGGGGCCGGGACGCAACAAATTATTCGTGCGCGGCATCGCCGACAGCAGCTTTACCGGCGCGACGCAATCGACCGTCAGCCTGTATTTCGGCGACGTGCCGCTCACTTATTCGGGCGCCGACCCCGATCTGAAGCTGGTCGACATCCAGCGGGTCGAGGTGCTGGAAGGGCCGCAGGGCACGCTGTACGGGTCAGGCGCGATCGGCGGCATCATCCGCCTGACGCCCAGGGCGGCCGACCCATCGCATGCCAGCGCGCATCTGGGCATCGGCGGCAGCGCGACGATTGGCGGCGCCCCGGGCTATGATGGCGACGCCACCATCAACCTGCCCGTCGTGCGCGATTTAGTCGGCGTGCGCGTCGTTGCTTATCGCGATCGCGAAGGCGGCTATATCGATGATCGGCTGCGCCGAATCGCCAATGTCAACAACACGACCACCAGCGGCGCCCGGCTTGAGGTGCGCGCGACGCCCGGCGCGGGCTGGGAAGTGACCGGCGGTGGGGTATGGCAGCGCATTGCCACCGATGATCTCGGCTATGATCAGACCAACACGCCGCCGCTCACGCGCCGCTCGCGGCTTGCCCAACCATTTGCCGGGCGCTTTCTGCAGGGCCATGCGACGCTGGTGCGCCGTTGGGCGGACGGGCTGGACCTTACTTCCGCCTTTGGCTGGTCAAATGTCCGCCAATCCGAAAGCTTTGATGCGTCGAGCACATCGGGCGCAGGCACTGCCTATTTGAACGAAATCGACAGCCGCCTGCTAACGCTCGAGACGCGGCTGTCGCATAAAATCGCACATGGCAGCTGGGTGGTGGGCGCGGTGCTACTGCGCAACACCAATGAGCAGAACCGGGCACTCATCTATCCCGCCAGCACCACCGACATTGTCGGCGTCACCAACGTCGCATCGAGCGCGTCGGTGTTCGGCGAATATACCCGCGCCCTGACGGGCAAGCTGTCCGCGACGCTGGGGGTACGCGGCACGATCGGCCGCAACCAGGCGACGCCCAGCGTCCGCCAGCCGAACAGCCCGTTTTTCGGTGGCCAGACAACCCGGCGCCTCGATCCCACCCTGGCGATCAGTTACCGGCTCGACGGCGAGACATTGGTTTATGGCCGCGCCCAGACGGGCTATCGCACCGGCGGTCTCGCGGTGGCGCGCGGCGTTGGCCGCATTGCCGAGTTCCAGCCCGACTCGATCGTGATGGGCGAGCTTGGCATCCGTCACCACCATAGCGGCGCGCACCCGTTCAACATTGGCGGTGCCGTCGCCTATTCGCGTTGGGACAATATTCAGGCCGATCTGTTCAGCTTACGCGGCCAGCCCTTCACCACCACTTTGGGCGATGCGACGATCCTGAGCGTGGAAGCCAATGCCAGTTGGGAACCGATTGCCGGACTGCGCGGCGAGGCATCGGTGCTGATCACCGACAATGAGGTGAACGGCCCCATCGCCAACACCTCAGTCCGCCACAATCGACGGCTGGCGCAGGTGCCGCCGGTATCGGGCGACGCCGCGCTCAGCTATCGCTGGCAGACGGGCGGCGGGGATGCAATGGAAGTGGCGGCGACCGCCCATTATGTCGGCCGCGCCGTGCTGGGGACGGGCGACACGCTCGACATCTCGCAGCAGCCCTATGTGCTGGTCGGCGCCAGAGTGAGGCGCGCTTTTGGCCCTGCCGCGATCACGCTGAGCGGCGACAATCTGCTCAACAGCCATGCCAACCGCTTTGCGCTCGGCAATCCGTTGATGATCGCCGCGCGCAACCAGTTCACCCCGCTGCGCCCCTTGACGATAAGGCTTGGGGCGGAAATCAATTTCTAGAGCTTAGCGCCACCACCTCGCCCAGATCGCCGTCGGCAATAACAGCCCGCGCGCTTCTTCGCGCACCACCAGTTCGCCCGCCTCCACGGTCCCGCCCAGATCCGCCAGCGCCTGGCGCAGCAATTCCTCGATCGCCAGCGCCGACATCCGCACGGCATAGACCGTCAAGAACAGGAAGCGCGACTGGCCATCGAGCAGGCGGCGGCAATCGGCGATCAAGCCGGGAAGATGCTCCTCCAGCTTCCACACCTCGCCTTCAGGGCCACGGCCATATTTGGGTGGATCGAGCAAAATGCCGTCATAACGCCGCCCGCGCCGCACCTCGCGCGCGACGAATTTGGCACAGTCATCAACTATCCAGCGCACCGGAGCCTCGCTGAGCCCCGACAGCGCGGCATTGGCGCGTGCCGCCTCGACCGATTTCTTGGACGCATCGACATGCACCACGCGCGCGCCCCTTGTCGCCAGCGCCAGCGTGCCGACGCCGGTATAGCCGAACAGGTTGAGGCATTCGGGGGGATGGGCGGGGGGATGGGCGGGCACGCCCTCATCCGCGATGCGTTCGCGCATCCAGCGCCACACCGGCGCCATGTCGGGGAAGAAGCCCAAATGGCGGAACGGCGTGGTCTGCGCGCTGAAACGGACATCATCCCATGCCAGCGGCCAGCCCGCGCGCGCCACGGGCGTGGTGAAGCTCCATCGCCCGCCACCATCCTCATCCGATCCCGGAACGAATTCGCCATCCATTGTCCAGTCGGGCGAAGCAGGCGCCCACAAGGCCTGCCCCTCCGGCCGGACGAAGCGATAGCGGCCATAGCGTTCGAGCTTGCGGCCATGGCCGCTGTCGATCAGGCCGTAATCAGCCCAGGGCTCGCCGATGAGCGTGTGGAGCGTCACAGCCGTGGCGTCGCCCGCCCGGCGATATAGGCGGTGATGGCAGCCAGCGTCGCCGGCAGCGTCGCATAACGCTCCTCGCGCTCGAACAAATCGCCCATCCGCGCCGGCAGCATCGGCCGCACCCCGGTGGCCCGCTCGACCGCGTCGGGAAATTTGGCGGGATGCGCGGTGGCGAGCGTCACCACCGGCACCGCCGCATCAAGTCCAGCGCGGCGCGCCGCCGCAAGGCCGATCGCACTGTGAGGATCGATCGTGTGGCCGCATGCTTCCTGTGCCCAGCGCATCGCCAGTGCCATGTCATCGACATCGACCCGGTCACCGGCAAACAGCATGGCTGCGCCGTCGCGCTGGGCATTGCTCAGCTGCATCGCCCGCGTGTTGTCAAAGCCCGCCATCTGCGCCGCAAGTGCCGCACCGTCACGACCGTTCAGATCGAACAGCAGCCGTTCGAAATTGCTCGACACCTGAATGTCCATCGACGGGCTGGGGGTCGCGACGACCTGGCGGCTCGAATAATCGCCGCTCGCCAGCGCGCGCGCCAGAATGTCGTTGACGTTGGTCGCCACGATCAGCCGGGCGACGGGCAACCCCATTTGCGCCGCCGCATAACCGGCAAAGACATCGCCGAAATTGCCGGTCGGCACGCTGAACGCCACCGGGCGTTCGGGCGCGCCCAGCCGGACGGCGGCATAGAAATAATAGACGATCTGCGCCATCAACCGCGCCCAGTTGATCGAATTGACCGCGCCCAGCCGATAGCGTGCAGCGAAACCGGCATCGCCGAACATTGCCTTTACCAGCGCCTGCGCGTCGTCAAAGCTGCCCTCAATCGCGATATTGTGGATGTTGGGGGCGAGCACCGTCGTCATCTGGCGGCGCTGCACATCGGAGACGCGGCCGCGGGGGTGAAGCATGAAGACGTCGATCCCCGCCCGACCCGCCAGCGCATCGATCGCCGCCGATCCGGTATCGCCGCTGGTCGCGCCGATGATGGTAAGGGGATCGGCACTGCCGGTTAGAAAGCGTTCGAACAACAGCCCCAGCAGCTGCAGCGCGACATCCTTGAACGCCAGGGTCGGGCCGTGGAACAGCTCAAGCAGCCAATGCTGCCCGTCCATCTGGACCAGCGGCGTCACCGCGACGTGCGCGAAACGGCCATAAGCCGCGGTGCACAGCGCGGTCAGCGCGTCGCGGTCCAGCGTATCGCCGACAAAGGGCGCCATGACGCGGGCGGCGGTGTCGACATAGGATAGGCCGCGCAAGGCGGCGATGTCAGCGTCGGTCAGCCGGGGCCAGAAGCGCGGCACATAAAGGCCGCCATCGCTTGCCAGACCGGCCAGCGTGACGGCCGGGAAATCGAGCGCGGGCGCCGTGCCGCGAGTGCTGACATAGTCCATCGGGGCCGAGCGCTTAGCGCGCTCGCCGACGCAAGGCCAGCGCGTAGATGATCACCGCCAGCGCCGCAAAGATGAACCACTGCACCGCATAAGCGAGGTGATTATTGGGGATGGCGGCCGGGCTGGGGCGCGGGCTGGGGCTGAGGCCGACGGGCGATTGATCGGCGATGATCATCAGCGCCTGGGGCGCCGGGGGATGGACCAATCCCTCGATCAAGCTCGCATGGCTGGGGGCGGTGATGATCGTGCCGCTCACTCGCCCGCCCCGCCAGTTCGGGCGGAAATTGGGATCATGCGTCGTGCCAAGTTCAACCGC
>CANJKQ010000045.1 GCA_947474905.1 Pseudomonadota bacterium
AGGTGGCAACGCGCGACAACTCGTCGCCCTGGTATCATAATTTCGCCGACCAGTATGACGAATTTCTCGACGCGACCAGCGCGGGCGAGCTTGGCCGCCGCCATGGCCTCGATCAGGTCGGCACCTGGCAGAAAGTCACCGCCCACCCCGCCTATGATGCCTTCTGGCAAGAACAGGCGATGGACACCATCCTCGCCAAGCAGCCGCTGAAAGTGCCGGTGATGCTGGTCGATTCGCTTTGGGACCAGGAGGATATCTACGGCGCGCTCGCCGTCTATCGCGCGATCAAGCCCAAGGATGTGAACGGCGACATGGTCTATCTGTCGATGGGCCCCTGGTATCACGGTCAGGAAATCGGCAAGGCCAGCAATCTCGGCAATGTCGAATGGGATGCGGACACCGCCAAATGGTGGCGGCACCAGGTGCTCGGGCCGTTTCTGGCGCATTATCTGAAGGGCGAACCGATGCAGGTGCCGCCCGTCACCGCTTTCCAGTCGGGCAGCAACAAATGGCAAGCGCTTGACCATTGGCCGACGGCGCCCGCGACGACCGCGCTGTTCCTGAAACCCGGCGGTGCGCTCGGCTTTGACCGGGCAGAGGGCGAGGCGCAGACCGCCGATTACGTCTCCGACCCGGCGCACCCCGTGCCCTTCGAGCCGCGCCCGGTCGCGCCGATCGGCTATGATGGTGACCATTGGACGGCCTGGCTGACCAGCGATCAGCGCCACGCCTCGTCGCGCCCCGACGTGCTGACCTTCGAAACCGAAGCGCTGACCGCGCCCGTCACCGTCGCTGGCCAGCCCATGGTCCATCTGAACGCGGCGACCAGCGGGACGGACAGCGACTGGGTGGTCAAGCTGATCGACGTCTATCCGCCGCAGGTCGCGGGCGACCAGAAAATGGGGGGCTATCAGCTGAGCGTATCCATGGACATTTTCCGTGGCCGCTATCGCGAGGGCCTCGACAAGGCGAAGCCGATCACGCCGGACACGCCGCTCGATTATCAATGGGCACTGCCCGCGGTGAACCATGTGTTCAAGCCCGGCCACCGCATCATGGTGCAGGTCCAGTCGAGCTGGTTCCCGCTTTATGACCGCAACCCGCAGAAATTCGTCGACAATATCTTCTTCGCCAAACCCGGCGATTATCAGAAGGCGACGCAGCGAGTGACGGTGGCGGGCGCGAATGCCAGCTATATCGCGCTGCCGGTGGTGAAGTAGGCAAGGGCGAGCGATCGGCCCTTCGATGCGTGCGACCGGCAGGCGCGTCGATTGCACATCCCTGATAGTTCGGGAAAATCAACAAAAGCGCCGCTCCTCGTGCGCCGATAACGCAATGGGAAGGGCGTCACCTGCCGGTTGCGCGTGCGCAAATGTTGCGAATCTTCTTAGGGGTCACGGCTATCGGACGTTGGCTGGCGGAGTGATTCAGGCATGAAAACTGCCTGCGAGCACTGGATGGCTGAGAGCATGAACGAGTAAAGCATAGCCTAGCAGGCGTGGCCGGCTGTGGGAAGGTACAGGGTTGTAGCGTTTCACTGCTGTGCCGTGAAACTCCCTGGAAAATGCGCGGCATTAAATCTTACTTCGCGAGGGATAACGACTTCCGGCGACACCTCGCCACGTCTGACGCGGAATATGGAGGCCGAGACAGCATCGGGGCCACTCGACATCGTCGCGTCGGCCCCACCGCGCTAATGAACTATTGCCGCCTGCACAAAATCCTCCAACTCATACATGTTATCGCAGAAGCAGCGGCTGCAGGTGACGCTTCCTAGATGTCCGCCCGAGTCCAACATGTCGGCATGCGCCTTGCGCGCTGCGCCAAAGACGATGTCTCGCAAGGGTTGCTTGGCAACGCTGCCGATCGGCTCGGCGCGCTCGAAATCCTGGCAACAGCGCAAAACTGTCCCGTCGCAATCGACGACTAGGTCATCAAGCACAGCAGACCCGCATCGCATCGGCACGGGCCGTAGCGCAAGCGCGTCGAACACGCGCCGATCGCTCGCACAACGGCTCATCATGGGCGCAAGTAACACGTTAGCCTTCCGCTTCTGAAACCATCGGCGGGTATCAGCGACATCGGCAAGGTTGCGCTGGTTGACTGGAATGGCGACATGCACGTGACCGGCGAAAATCTCGAGGATCTCCTCATATTTGGGGAGTACGCGCTCAAGCCTCAGGGGATGCATCAACATGTTGAACGTTTCGGGAACCAGCGATTCACAATGCAGGCCAATGGTCACGTTCAATTCACGCAACGCGACATGCCGTTTACGCGAAAAAGCGGCGGCATTGGTATTGATCGATAACGGTAACGACGGAAAGTGGTGGCGCACATAGCGAGCCCTTTCGACGACAAACGGGTCGACCAAAGCATCCCCAAACAACCCGAACGCGATCTGCCCCGTGATCGGAAATGCCAAGTCGGCGATACCATCGATAACTTCGCGAAACAGCGGCATCGGCATCGGCGTGCGTGGGACGTGGCTAGTAGCGACCTTCCCCGTCGGGCAATGGATGCAGGATGCGTTGCAAAGCCCCGTCGTGCCCAGAATAATGAATCCGAAGCGATCAGGTATCGGCCCGCGCGGCCTTGCCTCCATCGTTGCCTTGGCAATTCGGTGCGATGTCGGATCGAGCGCGAGCGCCCGCTCCAATACCGCAAGCCCCTCTTCCTTACGGTCAAGTCGGCGTAGAACCAGTCCATATTCCATCCAGGTTCTCGCCCGATGCGGCGCAAAAAAGACCGACCAGCGATAGGCGGTGGCTGCCCATGTCAAAGCCTGGATCCTACGCGCAATGTGCGCGACCCAAATCAGCGGCCACCCCAAAATCCGCATTTGCGTACCCTTTATGCTCTGCACCAACGGGCGGCGCTTGTATTGATAGCCTGCCGCATCGACATGCGGCGCTCCGTGTAGCTTATCCTATATCATGAAGTTTTCCCGCCAACTTTGGAGAAGAATAGCTCTTAATAACGGCTTTTCAACATACTCGACCAGGAGCCGCCACATGGTCGTCCGCCCTCGGCCAACTCCACCGAGCCCGTTACCGCTCCAGCCGCGTCACATGCCCCATCTTGCGGCCCGGTCGCACGGTCTTGCCGTAGAGGTGCAGATGCGCATCGCGGTCGGTGAGGTAGGATTGCGCGCGCTCCGCTGCCGCGCCGATCAGGTTGAGCATCTCGACATGGCCCGCGGTCAATCCCGTGTCGCCGAGCGGCAGGCCGCAGATCGCGCGGATGTGGTTTTCGAACTGGCTCGTCACCGCGCCTTCGATCGTCCAATGGCCCGAATTATGGACGCGCGGTGCCATTTCGTTGAACACCGGGCCGTCGCTGCCCACAAAGAATTCGCAGGTCAGCACGCCGACATGGCCCAGCGCCTCGGCAACCCGTCCGGTGAGCGCCGCGGCCTCACCCCACACGGCGGCGATTTCGGCAGGCGCGGGCAAGGTGGAGCGGGCGAGGATGCCGTCCTGATGCTCGTTCCAGGGCGGCGGATAGCTCACCATGCTGCCATCGGCGGCGCGGGCAAGGATGATCGAGAATTCGTGGCTGAAGGTGACAAAGCCTTCGAGGATCGCCGGTCGCCCGCCAATGGCTGCCCAGGCGGCTTCGGCCTCGTCGGGGTCGGACAGGCGAACCTGCCCCTTGCCATCATAGCCCAGCCGCAGCGTCTTCAGGATCGCCGGGCAGCCGATCTCGGCGATCGCGGCACGTAGCTCTTCAAGGCTCGTGACCTTTGCCCAGGGCGCGGTGCGGCCGCCAAGATCGCCGACAAAGGCCTTTTCATTCGCCCGGTCCTGCGCGACCAGCAGCGACTTGGGGCTGGGATGGACCGGCAGCTTCGACGCCAGATACTCGACCGGCTCGAGCGCGATATTCTCGAACTCATAGGTCACCACGTCGCAGGCACCGATCAAGTCGTCGAGCACGATACGGCTATGGTAATCGGCGCGGGTGAAGCTCGTCGCGGTTTGCGCGGCAACGGCTTCCTCGTCGGGGGCGAGCACGCGGGTGTTATAGCCCAATTGCGCCGCCGCGACCCCGAGCATCCGGCCAAGCTGGCCACCGCCAAGGATGCCGATGGTGGCGCCTGGGGGCAGCGGGGTCATCAATCTGCCAGCCCCGCCCCGTTCGTCCCGAGCGCAGTCGAGGGACGGGCCGCAAGCGCCGGACCAAGTTGCCCGCCCCTCGACTTCGCTCGGGACGAACGGCGGTTGCGGCACCAGGAACTCACGCCGGGTCGACCGCCACGCCGTCGGTCTGCGCCTGGCGCCACGCCTTCAGCCGCTCGGCCAGCGCCGCGTCGTTTGTCGCCAGGATGGCGGCGGCGAGCAGCCCGGCATTTTTCGCGCCCGGCTTGCCGATCGCCAGCGTGCCGACGGGCACGCCGCCCGGCATCTGGACGATCGAGAGCAGACTATCCATGCCATCAAGCGCCTTGGACTGGACGGGCACGCCGAGCACCGGCAGATGCGTCATCGACGCCGCCATACCGGGCAGATGCGCGGCACCGCCCGCGCCGGCGATGATGACTTTCAACCCGCGATCGGCGGCGCTGGTCGCATAGTCGTACAGCCGCTGAGGCGTGCGATGCGCGGAAACGACCTTGCTCTCATACGCCACGCCCAGCGCATCGAGCATCTCGGCGGCATGCGCCATCGTCGCCCAATCGGACGTGCTGCCCATGATGATGCCGACCAGGGGTGCCATCCGCAGCGCTTAGCGGGAAGCCCGGGACAGGGCAATATCAGCCATCAGGCCAGTGCCTTGCCCATCCGCACCAGCGGCACCGGCACGCCCTGTGACCGGTCGATCACCTCCACAATCGGCTGATAGCCGCAAGCGCGGTAGAGCGGCACACCCGCCAGCGTCGCCATCAGTTCAACCCGGGTAAAACCCTCCCCCCGCGCCGCGCCTTCGCATGTCGCGAGCACCATCCGGCCGATCCCCCGCCGCGCATGATCGGGGTGGGTGTACATCGCCCGGATCCGCGCGGACTCGGTCGCGGGGTCGAGCAGGCGCGGCGCGCGCAGGTCGGTCGCCTGATCGCTGCCGTACAGCGTCGCGCGGCGGCTCCACCCCCCGCAGCCCGCAATCGCGCCTGCGTCCTCAACCAGATAATAGGTCCGGTCAGCCACGAGCTGCCGGTCGAGCCCCATCACGCCCCGGCTCGCCGCGATCTGCTCGGCGCTCAGATAGTCACGCTGCAGCTCGGTAATCGCCGCTTCCATCAGCCCGGCCAGTGCGGAGAGGTCGGCGTCGGTCGCCAGCCTGGCGATCACCGCTCGCTCAGATAATAGCGGTCGGTCGGGTTGAGCGCGGCGTCAAGCGCATAGACGATTGGCTGGCCGGTCGGGATTTCGAGGGCGGTAATCTCCTCATCGGGAATGCGCGACAAATGCTTGACCAGCGCGCGCAGCGAATTGCCGTGCGCGGAAATCAGTACGCGCTCCCCGGCTTTGAGCGCCGGGGCAATGCGCGCCTGCCAATAGGGCAGCACGCGGGCGATCGTGTCTTTCAGGCTTTCGGTGGCGGGGATGGCGATGCCGGCATAACGACGGTCCGCCGCCAGATCATAGGGGCTGCCAGCAGCCATTGGCGGTGGCGGCACGTCAAAGCTGCGGCGCCAGATCTTCACCTGCTCGTCGCCATGCTTGGCCGCGGTCTCCGCCTTGTTGAGGCCGGTCAGCCCGCCATAATGCCGTTCATTGAGGCGCCAGTCCTTTTCAACCGGCAGCCACAGCCGCCCCATTTCCTCAAGCGCGAGGTTGAGCGTCTTGATCGCGCGGGTCTGGAGCGAGGTGAAGCATTGGTCAAAATCGAGGCCTTTGGCGGCGAGCAACTGCCCCGCCGCGCGCGCTTCCGCCACGCCCTGATCGGTCAAGTCAACGTCCCACCAGCCGGTAAAGCGGTTTTCCAGGTTCCAGGCGGATTGGCCGTGGCGGATCAGGACAAGCGTCGGCATCGGTGGGACTTTCTGAACTCTGGCCCAAAGGCCATGGCTGGTCTGGCGTTGCCGCGCTGATAAAGGGAGGCAGCACCCCAAGACAACAGGAGAGTCGGCCATGAGCATCGTTCGCCAGACCATCGTTTACGAAGGCCCGGGCGGGCCATTTGAGGGCGTGATCGCCTATGACGACGAAGTGGAAGCCGCACGGCCAGGCGTGCTCGTCCTTCCCAATATCCTGGGCCAGAAGGAATTCGACAATCAGAAGGCGGAGGCGCTGGCGCGGCTGGGCTATGTCGGCTTTGCCTGCGACGTGTTCGGCCAGGGCAAGCGCACCGTGCGCGGCTCGCCCGAGATGGCCAAATATATGAACGAGCTGAATGCCGACCGCGCCCTGCTGCGCGACCGACTGGCAGCGTCGCTTGGCGTGCTCAAGGATTTCGGGCGGGTCGATGCAAGTAAAACGGCCGCGATCGGCTTCTGCTTCGGCGGCAAATGCGTGCTCGACATGGGGCGCAGCGGACAAGATGTGCTGGGCGTCGTCAGCTTCCACGGCGTTTATGACCGGCCCGATTATGCCAATGTCGCACCGATCAAGGCGAAGCTGCTGGTGTGCCATGGCTGGGACGACCCCATCGCCCCACCCGACGCCACCGTCGCCCTCGCCCGCGAACTGACCGAGAGCGGGGCGGACTGGCAAATCCACGCCCATGGCGGCGCGGGCCATGCCTTTACCGATGCCGGGCTGAAGGACGCGGTGCTGCCACCGGGCTTTGGCTATCACGAACCGACCGACCGGCGCAGCTGGCAAGCGATGAAGGACTTTTTGGCGGAGCTGTTTGTTTAGGGGAAGGCTTCACCCAAGCTGTCCCCTCTCCCCTTGGGGGAGTTCGGGGTCAACCATGCCCCCGGCATGGCCTAAACAGCGCAGGGCGCTGTTTACCCCGAACTGGATGCGCAGACTTAGGCCGTCGACTCATCAAAGCGGCCTGTCGGCTTTTCGCCTGTAAAGTCCGCCATTCTCCTCTTCGTCGCCCCGTGCTTGACACGGGGCTAGGCTAACCTTGTCCCG
>CANJKQ010000046.1 GCA_947474905.1 Pseudomonadota bacterium
ATCCTCGACACCGACGATCAGTTGAGGCTGCTGAAGCAACTCGTCATCGCCGCCGACATCGACGAAAAGCGCTTCCCGGCACGCGCGCTGGGCGGGCTGATCGACGAGTGGAAAAACAAGGGCCTGGCGCCCAAGGATATCGACGCGGGCGAAAGCGAGCGCTGGGCGAACGGGCGCGGCGGTGAACTCTACGCGCAATACCAGGCGCGGCTGGTCGCGCTCAACGCCTGCGATTTCGGCGATTTGCTGCTCCACATGCTCGTCATCCTGCGCACCCATCGCGACGTGCTGGCGCAGTATCAGCAGCGCTTCCGCTACATCATGGTCGACGAGTATCAGGACACCAACAGCGTCCAGTATCTCTGGCTGCGGCTGCTCGCGCAGGAGCGCAAGAACATCGCCTGTGTCGGCGATGACGACCAGTCGATCTATTCCTGGCGCGGCGCGCAGGTTGAGAATATCCTGAAATTCGAGCGCGACTTTCCGGGCGCCAAGGTTATCCGGCTCGAGCAGAATTATCGCTCGACGCCGCACATCCTCGCGGCTGCATCGGGCGTGATCGCCAATAATAGCGGGCGGCTCGGCAAGACCTTGTGGACCGAAGCGGCGGAGGGCGAGAAGGTCCGCGTCATCGGCGTGTGGGACGGGCCCGAGGAAGCGCGCCGCGTCGGCGAGGAAATCGAAAGCGCGCAGCGGCGCGGGCAAAGCCTCAACACCATCGCCATCCTTGTCCGCGCCCAACACCAGACGCGCGAGTTCGAAGACCGCTTCATCGCGATCGGGCTGCCCTATCGCATCATCGGGGGTTTTCGCTTCTATGAGCGCGCCGAAATCCGCGACGCGCTCGCTTATCTGCGGGTGGTCGCGCAACCCGCCGACGATCTGGCGTTTGAGCGCATCGTCAATGTGCCCAAGCGCGGGCTGGGCGACAAGGCGGTGCAGAAACTCCACCAGCTCGCCCGCGCGCAAGCGGTGCCGCTCAGCATCGCCGCCGCCCGCATCCTCGACACTGATGAACTGGCGGGCGCGGCGCGGCGGTCGCTGGGCAATTTCGTCGGCGATCTCGCGCGCTGGCGGCAAATGGCGAGTGACTTGCCCCACCCCGATCTCGCCCGCCAGATCCTTGACGAAAGCGGCTATACCGGGGCGCTCCAGGCCGAAAAGTCGGTCGAGGCGTCAGGCCGGCTCGAAAACCTTAACGAACTCGTCCGCGCGATGGAGGAATATGAAACGCTCGGCGCGTTCCTTGAGCATGTCAGCCTGGTGATGGACAATGAAGGCACCGCGCAGGACGCTCAGGTGACGATCATGACCATCCACGCCGCCAAGGGGCTGGAGTTCGACACCGTGTTCTTGGCCGGCTGGGAGGAAGGGCTGTTCCCCAGCCAGCGCGCGCTCGATGAGGGCGGGCTCGCCAGCCTGGAGGAGGAGCGCCGCCTCGCCTATGTCGCCATCACGCGTGCACGGCGGCGTGCGATCATCCTCCACGCCGCCAATCGCCGCATCTATGGGCAATGGACGTCCAGCATTCCCAGCCGCTTTGTCGGCGAACTCCCCCGCCCGCATATCGAGGAGGAATCGAGCCTGGGCGGCGGCGAAAGCCTGTGGCGCGCCAACTGGTCGACGCAAGCTGACCCCTTCGCCAATGTGGCGCGCGGCACCGGGCGCGGACCGGGCTGGCAACGCGCGGCGGGCAGCGGCAACGGGTTGCTTCGCGAAACCCGGGTGGTCGAAGCCCGCGCCTCCGCGGTCAGCCTGGGCAATAAGGGCCGCGACGACCTTGCGGTCGGCATGCGCGTCTTCCACCAGAAATTCGGCTATGGCCTGATCGCCGAAATCGAGGGCAACAAGCTGGAAATCGATTTCGAATCGGCCGGTCGCAAGCGGGTGATGGACAGCTTTGTGACGATCAGTTGATCTTTCCCGCCAGGCGCTTTCGACCGTGGCCACTGCGCCAAAGGCGCCTACACAGGCCTGACGAGCTCAGATCGGCCGTTTCGGCTTCACGGCTGCGGCCGATGCCGGCGCGGTGACGGGCACCGGCAGAATTTCGTAGAGTTCGAGCTGGCCCGCTCGGCTGGCAGGACTGGTGATGACAAAGCGCCAGCGGAACGGGGCGACGCGTTCGACCACCCCCGTCACATCACGCCCCTTCACCGCGCCATAGCCTGGCGCTGCATCGCGCTCGCGCAACCGCACCGCGCCGAGAAAGACGAGCCGCTTGGGTTGATCGTCCCGGTAGAGCCAGCCGCCCGGCAGCGAAACCCCATCCTGCTTGGTCAGCGACTGGCGCTTGTCGTCGCCCGCCACTTCACAGCGATTGGGGCGCGTTGTCGCATAGCCGATGCTGCCGCCCAGGCGGATCGACCGGCACCAATAGGAACCCGGCGTCAGCGCGGGGAGCGGTAGGGCAGCAGCGGGATCCAGCAGCGCCCCTTCCGCCTTTAGTCGCGTAGGATAGCGGCGCGCGACCACTTTCAGCGCCGCCTGCCAACGCTCCGGCAGCGCATCGATCAGCAGCTGGTCACCCGTCGACGCAATGCCGCGCCACGCCGCACTTGGCGGTGGATCAATCGTGACAACGCCTTTGGGCCCGGGCAACGGCGGTGGCTGGGTGATGGTGTTGAGCCGCGGATGATGCGCGCACCCCGCCAGTCCAGCCAGGGCGGTCAAAGCCAAACAGGGCGCAATCATCCCTGACCGCACGGCAATTTCCCTCAAAATCGTGATGTTAACGAAACGTAAACGCCAAAAGAGTAAAGAACTAGTTAACGCAGGCCCAGCCGTGCCTAATCCATGGTAGCTGGAGGCGCGACAGCATCGCGGGGGTTCGTTTGCCATGCCTGCGTTGATGCGATAAGCGCCGCCGCCAATGCCTCTGTTGCGCACTTTTGCCCATAGTCGGCCCGTTATCGCGGCGATCATCTTCGCCTGCGCGATGCTGGCGCGGCTGGCAGTGCCGAGTGGGTATATGATCGGCGCAGACGCCGCTCGCGGCCTGCCCACCATAGAAATCTGCACCGGCCATGGCGCTGCCACTTTGGCCAATGACACGCCGACCGGCAGTCCGACGAAGAACGATCCGCACCAAACCGGCGCCGACCATTTCTGCGCCTTTGCCGGTGCCAGCGTCGCGCTCGACACCGCGCCGTTGCTGGCTGCCTTGCCGCCGGTGGTGCTGGTCGCTGCAATGCCGGTGGCAATCACCGGGCTGTTGATCCCCGGGCGCGGCCTTGCCGCGCCGCCGCCGCCCAAGACCGGACCGCCTGCCCTTTTCTGACCGAAGTGCACCGAAGGCTCGCGCCCGTGAGCTTTCCCTTTCACGTCAGATAGATGGATTTGGCCCATGACGATTTTCCTGGGCGCGGCGCCGCTGGCGCTCGCCGCGATGGCACCTGTGGCGGTGCCCGATCAACATGCCGATCACGGCTACCCCGCCGATACCGATCACGACATTCTCGTCACCTCGACGCGCCACAATGCGATGATCGAGGCCAACCCCAATCCCAGCACCGCCAGCATCGACGCTGCGACGATCGATCGCACCGTCAACGCGGTGAATGTCGAGGATGCACTCAAATACCTCCCCAGCCTGGTCGTCCGCAAACGCCATATCGGCGACACGCAGGCGCCGCTCGCGACGCGCACCAGCGGCGTCGCCGCCTCGGCGCGCAGCCTGATCTTTGCCGATGGCGCCCTGCTCTCCTCGCTGATCGGCAACAACAACACGACCGCCAGTCCGCAATGGCAGTTGGTCAGCCCGCAGGAAATCGCCCGGATCGACGTGCTTTATGGCCCCTATTCGGCGGCCTATGCGGGTAATTCGATTGGCGCGGTGGTCAATATCACCACCCGCCTGCCCGATCGGCTGGAGGCGGACATCAATGCCGGCACCTCGGTCCAGACGTTCAGCCAATATGGCACGCGCGGCACGTTCCCGGCATATGATATCGGCGCGACGCTGGGCGATCGTTGGGGACGGCTCGCTTTGTTCGCCAGCTACAGCCATGTGTCGAGCGACAGCCAGCCATTGGCCTATGCCACCGCCAATCGCGCTGCCAGTCCATCGAGCAGCGGCAACCCGACCACCGGCGGCTTTGACGATGTCAACCGCTTCGGCGCCCCCATTCGCGTGCTCGGCGCAACCGGACTGGAACATCAGGAGCAGGATTTCGCCAAGCTCAAACTGGCGTTTGATCTCACCCCGGACATCCGCTTGAGCTATATCGGCGGGGCCTTCGTCAACGCCACCAATGACGGGGCCGCCAGCTATTTGAGCGACGCCAGCGGCGCGCCGGTCTTTGCCGGAAACCTCAACATCGGTGGCTATAGCTACTCCGTGCCGTCGACCACTTTCTCAAACAACGTCTATCGCACGCGCCAGACGCATTGGTCGCACAGCTGGATCGCGCAAGGCACGCAAGGGCCCGTCGATTTCCACATCGTCGGCACCTTGTTTGATTATGCCCGCGACGATCAACGCGTGCCATCGACGGCGCTGCCCGGTGCTTTTGCCGGTGGCGCAGGCAATTTGACCAGGCTCAACGGCACCGGCTGGTACACGGTCGACGCCAAGGCGAGCGTCCACCTGATCGGGCATGATCAGCTGACCGTCGCGGCGGGCTATCACCGCGACCAGTATAGCCTCAACAGCAACCGCTACACGCTCGCCGCCAACTGGCTGAGCGATGCGCCCGGCGCGCTCAACCAGATATCACGCGGCACGACGCAGACCGATGCCGCCTGGGGCCAGATTGCGTGGCGGCCCGTCGCGCCGTTGCTGCTGACCATCGGGGGGCGCCAGGAATGGTGGCAGGCGCGCGACGGCTATAATTTCAGCGTCACGCCCGCGCTGTCGGTCGTCCAGCCCCGCCGCGCGGTCAGCCGCTTTTCGCCCAAGGCAACGCTTGCCTGGACGCCGTCAAAGCACTGGCAAGCCAGCGCCTCGTTCGGCGAAGCGTGGCGTTTCCCGACCGTGATGGAGCTGTATCAGGTGGTGACGACGGGCCCCTCGCTCACCTCGCCCAATCCCACGCTCCGCCCCGAACAGGCGCTGAGCGAGGAATTGGCCGTCCAGCGCAACGACGGCGCCAGCTATGCCCGGCTGTCGCTGTTTCACGAGCTGATCAACAACGCGCTGCTCACTCAGTCCACGCCGTTGGTGCCGGGATCGACGACGCTGTACAGCTATTTCCAGAATGTCGATCGCATTGAGACGTACGGGCTGGAACTGGCCTTCCAGCAATCAAATCTGCTGCCCGGCATAGACTTGTCCGGCAGCGTGACGCTGACCGATCCGCGTGTCCGCGCCGATGCTGCGCTGCCCGCCGCGATTGGCAAACGCCCGCCGCAAGTGCCGACGCAACGCGCGACGCTGGTTGCGACATGGCATCCGGGGACGCACTGGTCGCTAAGCGCAGCGGGGCGCTATTCGGGCCGATCTTTCGCTGTGATCGACAATAGCGACCCGGTCAGCTTCACCTATCAGGGCTTTGGCAGCTATTTTGTTGCCGATGTGCGGGCGACGGTGGACGTTACCCGGCAATTCCAGCTCGCGCTTGGTATGGATAATCTTACCGACCGCCGTTATTATCTGTTCCATCCGTTTCCGGGGCGAAGCTTTCGCGCCGAAATGCGTTGGCGCCTTTGACAGGCTGGCGATAAGCGACGATAGCGCGCGACGATGACGATGGTTCAGCTCTGGGCGGGGGCGGCGCTCGATGCGATGGCGCTGTTCGGGTGCGTGGCGGTGGCCGCGTCAACCCGGGCGGCGTGGCGCCTGGGTCGCGCGGCGCGGGCGGCGCCGCCCAACCCCCGGCCGGTCCCCGTCACCATGCTGAAGCCGCTGCACGGCGATGAGCCGCGTCTCGCCGAAAATCTGGCGACGTTCCGCGACCAGGATTGGGCGGCGCCGATCCAGATCGTCGCCGGTGTTGCCCGCGCCGATGATCCCGCCGCCGCGATTGCTACCTCGCTGGGTGAGAGTGTCGACCTGGTCGTCGATGGCCGCCGCCATGGCGCCAATGCCAAGATCGGCAACCTCGTCAACATGATGCCCGTCGTCAGGCATGACCTCATCGTGCTGAGCGACAGCGACATCTCCGCCCCGCCCGACTATTTGAAACACATCGTCGCCGCGCTGGAAGACCCCAAGGTCGGCGTCGTCACCATCGCCTATGGCGGGCGCGGCGATACCGGCTTTTGGTCGCGGTTTGGCGCCGCAATCGTCAGCTATCATTTCATGCCATCGATTTTGCTCAGTCTCGATCTCGGCATGGGCGATGTCTGTATGGGGTCGACCATCGCCATGCGGCGCGAGACGCTGGAAGCGATTGGCGGGTTCGATCGTTATGTCGATACGCTCGCCGATGATTTTGCAATCGGCCAGGCGGTGCGCGACCTGGGCCTGGAAGTCGTGGTGCCGCCGGTATTTGTCACCCATGCCTCGATCGAGACGAGCTTTGCCGAAATGGCGCGGCACGAATTGCGCTGGATGGCGACGGTGCGCACCGTTAACTGGATCGGCCATCTGGGTTCGCTGGTCATGCACGCGCTGCCGCTGGCGTTGATTGCGCTGGTCGTGGCGCCGGGGATCGTTTCGGCCACCGTCGCCGCGATTGCGCTGACGACGCGGCTGGTGTCGGCGTTACTGATCAACCATGTGCTACGCCGGGCGACAATCCCGCTGGTGCTGGTGCCGTTCCGCGACCTGATGACCTTTGGCGTCCATGTGACGAGCCTGTTTGTCCGCCGCGTCGATTGGCGCGGCGCACGGCTGACGATGCGCCGCGCCGGCCGGATCGAGGCGGAGGGCGCGTGAAAACGGTGATCGTCACCGCCGATGATTTCGGTGCGGCGGTGGAAGTCAACGAGGCAGTCGAACGCGCGCATGTCGATGGCTGCCTTACTGCGGCGAGCCTGATGGTGACGGGTGACGCCGTCGACGACGCGGTCGCGCGGGCGAAGCGCTTGCCGGGGCTGGGCGTCGGGCTG
>CANJKQ010000047.1 GCA_947474905.1 Pseudomonadota bacterium
AGCGAAACACCTTGCCGCGCGCGTAATTTCTGCGCCACAACATGGCCTGCATGTGCATGGACCACCTCACCCTCGAAACCGATCGCCCGTGGCCGCAAGAGGGGCGCGAGCGGCAGATCCTGCCCCCGCCAATCGCGACCGTCGGCACCGGGATTTCCACCGGCGAGCATGAGGCGCTGGCACGGCTGTCGCCCGATGTGGTGATGATGATGGGCGACAATCCCGCCCTGCCGCGCATGCCGAGGGCACCCACCCTGCTCGACTTTTTCCGCTATCGCGTCGGCGGCATTACCGGGCGCCATCTGATCAGCTCGGCCAAGCGCGCGCAGGACGACGGCCAGCCTGAAAAGATCGTGCTTGCCTGCCTGCTCCACGATTTCGCCAATGTCGGGCTGATCCGGGGCGATCATGGCTATTGGGGCGCGCAGCTGATCGCCCCCTATGTCGATGAAGAAGTGGCGTTCGCGGTAAAATATCACCAGGCGCTGCGCTATTATGCGGATGAAAGCGTCGGCTATGCCTATCCCGAAAGCTATCACCGCTTTTTCGGCCCCGATTATCAGCCAGAGGACTATATCCGCCGCGACGCCGATTATGCCCGCAACCACCGCTGGTACATGTCGGCGCGGATCGTGACGCTGAATGATCTCTATTTCTTCGAAGAAAGCGAGGAGCAGCCGAGCGCGGAAATCTTCACCGACATTATCGGTCGCCACTTTCGCCAGCCCGAGGAGGGGCTGGGCTTCGATGGGTCGCCATCGGCGCATATGTGGCGCGCCATGATCTGGCCGAACAATTTTCTGTAGATGCCATGGGGCGCCCTCCCCCTCCCCACGCCTTCGGCGCGGGTCCCCTCCCTCTCCCGACGGGAGAGGGAGGGAGCGCCATCAGGCGCGGAAGGGTGAGGGTCGGGCCACCCAGCTCAAGCGAAGGCAAATGTCCCCGCTCTCGCGCCGTTTGCGAGGTGAGCCGAACTCACCCCCGCCAGCGTGATGCTGTCGCCATTGGCGAAGCTCAGCAACGTGTCGCGGCCCTGGGTTGCGATCGTCGGTGCATAGCCCGCGCCAGTGAACGCGCTGATGTCGAGCAAGTCATGGCCTGAACCGAAATCGGTAATGACGGTGTGGCCACTGCCGCGCTCGACGCGGAAGATATCGTCGCCGAGCCAGCCGGTCAGCGTCGAGTTGGGCGCATTGGCGATCAGCACGTCGTTGCCGTTCGTGCCACCCAAGGTCGAACCGCCTTGCGCGATCGCGATCTCAGCGAAGCTTGCCCCGCCGGTCGCTCCCGGATTAGCCCCGGTCGCGCCGACAATCGCGCCGCTCGCCGCGTCGAAATAGACCAGCGTCTGGCCACCCCCAGCGCCGACCCGCACTTCGCGGAATTTCCGCCCGCTACCGTCATAATCGGCATAGCTTGCCGATCCGTCGGTGGCATGGGTTTCGCTGTGGATCAGCGTGCCGTCGCCGCGCATCCGCTCAACCAGCGTAACAAAGCCGTTTGCGTTGAAAACCTGATGCTGGCTCGCATAGTCGCCACCGGTCAGGCCGTACGCGTAATTCTCGCCTGATCCATCGGCATGGCTGACATAGCGGTTGGTGGCGACACCGCTTGACGGGTCATATCTGATCGTCGTCCAGGTGCCATCGGTGCCGACCGTTACGTCGCTGGTCTTGCGCCCCGTCGCGTCGAAATAGGCGACTTGTCGGCTGCCATCGGGATTGTCGATTTCGGTATAGTCGCGGCTGCCATCGGCATGGCTGCGTTCGACCAGCGTGACCTTGCCGTTCCGGTCGACGGCCTGATGCTGGCTGGTATAGCTTTGCCCCTGGACGCCCCAGACATAATTGTCGCCACTGCCATCGGCCCGCTGGACATATTGGGCCTGTGCCGCGCCATTGGCAGGATTGAACAAGGTCGTCGTCCAGGTGCCGGTCGCGCTGACCGCCTGATCGATCGTCTTGTGGCCGTTACCGTCAAAACTGGTGACGTCGCGGCTGCCATCGTCATTATAAACTTCGATGCGCCCGGGATTGCCATTTTGATACACGGTAACCGTCGTCTGGTGCGCGGTCTGGACCGTCTGGTCGGCGACGCCGCCATTTGCCGAGGTGAAATCGGTGGTGGTCCGGGTGCCATCAGGCGTGGTGACGATGCTGTTGAGCGGATTGCCTGCGCCATCGAAATTGGTGACGCTGTGGCTGCCGTCCTTGCCGGTCACGTCGCTGAACATCAGCGAGCCATCGGTGCGCCAGCGTTCGAGGAGCACCACCTGCCCGTTTGCCGCCACCACCTGATGCTGCGCGGCATAGCCCTGTCCGGTGACGCCATAAACGAAGTTTTCGGATGAGCCATCCGGATTGGCGATGAAGCGCGCCGTGGTGGCGCCGCTTGCCGGATCATATTGCGTCGTCGTCCAAACGCCATGGGCATCGACCTGCTGACGAGTCGCGGCGCGGCCCTGGCTATCGTAATTAATGGTGTCGCTGCTGCCGTCGCCATAGGTGGTGACACGGTGGGTGACGGTGCCGCCGGCATATTGGGTGGTAACGGTGGTACCGCCCGATGTGTCTTTCTCCAGCGTCTGTGCGCCGCTCGCGGGATCATAGACCGCAAAGGTCGTGCTACCATCAGCGGCGGTCTGCAGCCGGTTGGCGACCGCGCCGTTGCTATATTGGGTGGCGATGACGGTGCCATTGGCCAGCGTCGTTCGGCTGGACAGGGGCGTCGTGCCGGATAGCTGCCACTCGGTCACCGACAATTGCTTGGCGCCCGCATCATAATCGGTGTCGCGCCGCCAGCCCGGTCCGCCGTCGGAGACGGTGAAGTGATAGCCGCCGTCAATCTTGCCGAGCACGCCGCCATAATGCGCGATGATGTCGTTCATCGTTTGGACCGACGCGACGGGCAGGCCGTTACCGCCCGTCAGCGTGATGTGCTGCAGTCCCGGCGCGGCGGCCAGCTTGTCGAGCTGAGCGACCAGGCCAGTACCGTTCAGGGTGATGCCGGCGCCGATATTGGGCACCGCCGCTGCCACCGGTGAAGGCGACCCCACTTCCACAATCAGCGGATGATCGCCCAGCGCCAGCGTGACTTGCGACACATTGTGATAGGTGGCGACCGGCGTGGTGCCGCTCAGCGGATCATAGACATAGACGGTGCCCTGGTTGCCCCCCAGATTGACCGTGGTCGATTGCGCGGTAACCGGCACCGCCTGGCCCGCCGCATCGTCCCATATCTTGGCGTCGCGCCACAGCACCACGTCATAAGCGCCATTATTCTTGCCCAAAATCGTGGCATGACCATCGAGCGGCAGCAGCCCGACCGAGGCATTGCCCGCGGGCGTCGTCGCCGCCGGATCCCGATAGCCCAGGATCGTCGTCAGATTATGCACCGCCGTCGCCGCCAGCTTGGCACTGCCATCGGCATTGAACAGGCCGAAATGCTGCTCGCTCGCCGGACCATTGGGATCAAGCGTGCTGTCGAACAGCTCGTAGAGATAGGTCTTGGCGGCGCCGCTCTGAAAGCCGTCGAGCAATGCCTGCAGCGTCAGCTTGGCCTGTGCGGTCTGATCGACCCCGAGATGATCGGTGGACGCAGCGGTGGTGTAGCCGGTTTCGGTAATTACCGTCGGCTTGCCCAGCGCGGCGGCGGCGGCATTGCCCAGCGACAGCAGGATTTCATTGCCCGCCGCCTGCGCCGTGCTGGCATAGGCATGGGCATTGGCGAAATCGGCATATTGGGCGACATTGCCGAGCAACGCATAAGCGGTGCTGCTTTCCATCGCGATCGACAGGTTGATGACCGGCACGCCGCCAAGCGCCGCATCACCCTTGACCGCGTTGTAAAGGTCACGCTGGAACGCGGCTGCGGCGCCAACCGAAGAGCTGCCATTATAGCTGAAATACTGGGTGTTGGCTTCGTTCAGGCCCTCGACTGAGCTGATGCTGCCGGGATTGGTCGCCTGGATTTTCTCGAGCGTCTGAATAAAGCCCTGCAGCGCTGCGGTGCCGCCACCGGGAAGGCCCGAATCGACGACAAAATCGAATTTGATGCCGCCCTGCGCCAGCGCGTTTTCGACCGCGCCCCAGATACCGGTGGCGCTGGCGGCGTCGCGAACATTGCTGATCCCCAGATAATGAAGGCTGCGCAATGCTTGGCTGGCATCGGCATAGGCATCGCCGCCATTACCCGAATGCGTATTGATTCCAATTGAGTTGATGAAATTCGTTACGGACGATACTGTTACGCTATTTAACGACATATCGAATGTTCCCACCCCAAAGATCGACGACGGTCGTCGGTCAACGCTGGGATAGGAGTGTCAAATTAAATTGTATATAAATGCGTTGGTTAAGCCGTATTTGCTTAAATGAGCGATCATCACGGCGACGTATCGACTTTAATGCCTATACACAGCAACTTAGCTCATTTTATGCTGCGTTGTCACCGCTGTCATAAGGCGCCAGTCAGAGGGAATAACTCGATGAACGACTTTCGTTTTACTATCGTAATAACAATAAACCGGAAGTGATTCTTACCTACTTGTCTAGTTGCCCCACAGTTCAGCTCGCGACCGGCTCGTTTCGCCGTCAGCCAGGGTATCGCGATACGCAGCGTCCATTTCGGCAACCATGCGCTCTGCGGTAAAAGCAGTGACGAATCGGCGCTGGCCGCGTGTCGCCATGTCCGCCAGCCGGGCACGATCGAGCAGCGCCAGCGTCGCGCACAACGCCACCGGATCGCCCGGCGGCACCGTAATGCCATGAATGCCATCGCCCAGAATGTCGCGCAGGCCGCCGACCGCCGAAGCGATGACTGGCTTACCGATCCGCATTGCCTCCAGCGCGACAAGCCCAAAACCTTCCCAGCGCGACGGAACGACCAGCGCGTCGCACGCATACATCTGCGCCATAACGCCGGGGCGATCGATCCAGCCCAGCATCTCGACATTGGCCGGCACGGCTAGCGAGTCAGCCTGGCGCGTCACTACTGGCGCGCCCGCGACGCGCACCGACACACGGTCGATCAATGGCCGCACCGCCTGCATCAGCACATCGACGCCCTTTTGCCGGTCAAGCCGCCCAACGAAGAGCAGCTTCAGCCGGGGATCGTCCCATTGCGCGGGGGTGACAATAGGCGCTTCCAAGGCGATGCCGTTGGCAATTTCGACGATCTTGTCTTCGGCAATGCCGATGTCGCGGGCACGCATATGCTCGTGGTGCGAGATCACCGCAATCCGATCTGCCCGAAGCGCCAGCAACCGCTCCAGCGCGATCGCGGTGGCACGCTGGAGCGGGGAGGACTCCATGTCAAAGGCCCAGCCATGCGGACAATGCAGCACACGCGGCCGCCGTTGCCCCCAGCCGCGCAACAGCCGCGTCACCACGCCTGCCCCCAGCGAATGGGCATGGACGATGTCGGGCCGCGCCGCCGCCAGGGCCTGGCGATAGGCCGGCATCAGCGCGGCCATGCCGCTCAACCGCCCCAGTCGACGGAAATAGCGGATCGCCACCCCGGCCTCGATCAACCGGGGGTCGACATGACCGGCATGTTCGCGCGGCACCAGCAGGGCGATATTGTTGGCACCGTACAACCGCGCCTGGGGCGCGACCAATTCACCTAAATAGGTGCCCGTTCCGCCGACAATACTGTCGCAGACGTGCAGGATACGCATGGGGGCCTCCTCCCCGAACTGGGCTACGCATGACGAAAACGCTTAAACGAGCACGGTGCCGGCGATGCTGACCCCGGCCTGGTCCAGACTGTCGATCAACCCGCGCACCGCCGCGATCCGCGAGACATGGCGGCGCACCGCGATGACGACGGTGTCGATTCCCATCACCGCCGCTGCGGTGGTTTCCGCGCCAGTCGACCGGTTGAGCGCCAGCGCGGCGATGACTTGCGATTGCGGTGCATGCCACCGGCGATAGCGATCGACGATGGGCTGGCGTTCCTGCGGATGGGCGTCGCTGCGGTGAACCGCTGGCAGGATCCACAGTTGCGGGATTGGCGTGGGCAACGCCGCCTCGCCGCCATCCGCCGCCACCCCGAACAGCGCCCGCAGCTCGCGATGCGCCGGATCCGTCTCAACCAGCAGCGCCGGGGCGCCCATGCCGACCATGACGATCGCGAGGTTTGCCGCCAGCACCGCCAGTTCTTCGGCGCAATCAAAGCCAATCAGCGCGCACGATCTTGGGCGGCGATCCCCCGTGTCGGGCTGTTCGCTCAGGATGCGGCTGCGAATGGCGCGGACATTGACCACATAGGGATCGTTGAGATCACGCGCCGCGACGAGCAGCGGGCTAAGCCGGGAATCGTTGCTGATCGGCAGGGCCGGAGCCTGTTTGGCGGTCTCGAGTTGATCGCGCGTCAACAGCCCCAGATCGACCGCCGCCTCGTCAAACGGCAAGCTTGACCGGCGGGCATGGTCCGCGACCCGGGCGATTTGCTCGCTGTCGAGCAACGCGGCCATGCCTTGTGACGCCGCTGCTGAAGCCGGGCGCGACGCCGGAGAGGCTGGGGCAGGGGCGAGGCGGCCGGGATCGATGGCATTGGCCGAGGATCGCAATCTCATATCAGGGCCTCCTCACGGGCGGGCGCGCGCCACGGGGTGGGCGTGGCGTGCGGGGTCGTCATGTCGGCGATCACATCAATAGCGAGCGCCCGCGCCGTGCCGCCCGGGGTCCGCACACGCCGACCAAGCAATTCGAGCACCGCTACGGTAATGGTTCCGGCAAGCCCGCCCAGGATGACGGCAGCGGCAAACCACAGCACCAGATTGGGCTGCGACGGCAGCGCCGGTGGCGCGGCGTGATCAAGGCGGCTGGCATTGGGCTGCTGGATTTCGCTCTGCAACGTGGCTTCGTTGAAGCGCTGGCGCACCGTGTCATAGGTTTGGCGGGCGGCATCAACGTCGCGCTGCAATACCTTCAGTTGGTCCTGCACCCCCGACAGCGCGATCATCCGC
>CANJKQ010000048.1 GCA_947474905.1 Pseudomonadota bacterium
AAGAATTCGTGGGGGTAATGCGCCTTGAGCCACGCTGTCTGATAGGCAAGCAAGGCATAGGCCGCGGCGTGCGACTTGTTGAAGCCATAGCCCGCGAACTTGTCGATCAAGTCGAACAAGTCATTCGCCTTGGCGGCAGGGATGTTGTTGGCCTTGGCGCAACCTTCGACGAAGATCGCGCGCTGCGCGTCCATCTCCGCCTTGATCTTCTTGCCCATGGCGCGCCGCAGAAGGTCGGCGCCGCCAAGCGAATAGCCCGCCAGCACCTGGGCGGCCTGCATCACCTGTTCCTGATAGACGAAAATGCCATAGGTTTCGGCCAGGATCGGCTCGAGCAGCGGGTGCGGGTAGGTAATATCTTCCTGCCCGTTTTTGCGGCGGCCGAAACTCGGGATATTATCCATCGGCCCCGGCCGGTAGAGCGAGACGAGCGCGATTATGTCACCGAAATTGGATGGGCGGACCGCCGACAGCGTGCGGCGCATGCCTTCCGATTCTAACTGGAACACGCCGACCGTGTCGCCACGCTGGAGCAGCGCGTAAACGTCGGGATCATCCCAGGCGAGCGCATCGAGATCGATCGTCACGCCGCGATCGGCGAGCATCTCGACGGCTTTCTTGAGCACCGACAGCGTTTTCAGGCCGAGAAAGTCGAACTTTACCAGCCCGGCGCCCTCGACATATTTCATGTCGAACTGGGTGACCGGCATGTCGGAGCGCGGATCGCGGTAGAGCGGCACCAGCTCGGCAAGCGGGCGATCGCCGATCACCACGCCAGCGGCATGGGTCGAGCTGTGGCGCGGCAGCCCCTCCAGCTTCATCGCGAGATCGAGCAGATGCCGGACATCGGGATCGCTGTCATATTCGGCCTTGAGCTCGCTGACGCCGTTCAGCGCGCGGTCGAGCCGCCAGGGATCGGTCGGGTGGTTGGGGACGAGCTTAGCGAGGCGATCGACCTGACCATAGCTCATCTGCAGCACCCGGCCCGTATCCTTTAGCACCGCGCGCGCCTTCAGCTTCCCGAAGGTGATGATCTGCGCGACCTGATCACGGCCATATTTTTCCTGCACGTAACGGATCACTTCGCCGCGCCGCGTTTCGCAGAAATCGATGTCGAAGTCGGGCATCGAAACGCGTTCGGGGTTGAGGAAACGTTCGAACAGCAGGCCGAGCTTGATCGGGTCGAGATCGGTGATCGTCAGCGCCCAGGCAACGACGCTGCCCGCGCCCGATCCGCGCCCCGGCCCCACGGGAATGTCATGCGCCTTTGCCCATTGGATGAAATCGGCAACGATCAGGAAATAGCCGGGGAACCCCATCTGGATGATGACATCGAGCTCGAACGCCAGTCGGTCACGATAGGGCTTGGTCCAGTCATTGTCTTCCCCTCCCGCTAGCGGGAGGGGGTCGGGGGGTGGGCCCCCGTCTTCGGCACGTGGATCGCTGGCGGATAGCGGCTGCCCACCCCCAACCCCCTCCCGCAGGCGGGAGGGGGCTTGTCGCTTTTCAAGCTCCGCAATCCGGGCCAGCCGCTTTTCCAGCCCCTCGCTTGCGCGCTGCCGCAACAGCGCCGCTTCGCCCTCGCGATCACCCGCCAGGCTCGGCAGGATCGGCTTGCGCTTCGGCGCCAGCACCGCACAGCGTTGCGCCACCACCAATGTGTTGGCGATCGCTTCCGGCAGATCGTCGAACAGCGCCCGCATGTCCTTGGCGGGCTTCATCCACGCATCGGGTGACGATTTCGGCCGGTCTTCGCTGGCGATATAGGTGGAATTGGCGATGCACAGCATTGCATCATGCGCGGGCAAAAAGGCCTGATCGGCAAAGCAGCAGGGATTGGTCGCAACAATCGGCAGGTCGCGATCATAAGCAAGGTCAAGCAAGTGCGGCTCGGCCGCGCCCTCGACAGGGTCGAGCCGGCGCACCAATTCGATATGGAGCCGGTCGCCAAACAGCGCCTGCAGCCGGTCGGTATAAGCCAGCGCCGCATCGGGCTGATCCTCGGCAAACAACCGCGCCAGAGCGCCTTCGCGCCCGGCGGTCAGCGCGATCAGGCCATCGGCGTGCCGGGCAAGCGCGGCAAAGTCGACATGCGGGTCACGCTCGATCGGCCGATCAAGATGCGCCTGCGACACTAGCGCGCAAAGATTGCGATAGCCCGTCTCGTCCTGCGCATAAAGCGCGAGCCAGTCGATCGGCACTGTCACGCCGTCCGGCATATCCGGCCGCGCCACCCCCAACATGGTGCCGATAATGGGCTGCACCCCTGCCCCCATCGCCGCATCGGAAAAGGCCATGGCAGCATAAAGCCCGTTACGATCGGTCAGCGCGGCGGCGGGAAAGCCCAGTTCCGCCGCGCGCTTGGCGATCGCCTTAGGCTCGATCGCGCCGTCGAGCATGGTGTAGCTAGAAAAAATGCGTAAGGGGACAAAGCCGGAATGGGGCATCGCCGGATGCTAAGCGAACCAGGGTGGCTTTGCCAGAGCAGCAGCGCCCCGGCCCCGCCAATCTCCTGTGGATTATGCCAGTCGCTTCAGCACAAGCGGCAGCACGATCCGCCGCAGCGTGATCAGGACGGCCAGTGCGCCGAGTTGGACATAGGCGGCAAGCGGGAAATCGAACACCGCCATTGGCGCCACGAACGCCGGCAACGCCAATGCCGTCGTGACGCGTCGCCAGCGATAGCGCTGCGGCACATCGGGGTGGAGCAAGCCGGGGCGCACCGCCACATACAGCCATGTCGCCCAGGAAATGGCGCCGCAAACCCCCATCGTCGCGCTGTAGAAGCGGAAGGCTTCATCGCCGAGATGCTCGGCATAAAGCATGCGCGCCGCCGTCGGGATGACCGCGACCACGCACAGCAAGGCCAGCGTCAGCGCCGTCAGCGGCATATCGACGCGCCGCAGCCGCGCGAACAGGTTGCGATGCTGGAGCCAGAACATGCCCGTCAGCAGGAAGCTGATGCCATAAGCCAGGATCGGGCGGCGGATCGCGTCGAGCAGGTCGCCATGGAAACCCTCTGCCGGGCGAATTTCGAGCGCCGCCAGCGTGACCGCAATGGCGAACACCCCGTCCGACAACATCAACAGCCGGTCATAAGCATGGCGGCGGATATGCGCGTCCAGTCCCTCGCTCGTCGCGAGAGACTCTGGCTCAGCGACCATCAGAGCAGATCCTCAATGTCCTTTTCCAGGCTGGCGGGCGTCACATTGGGCGCATAGCGGCGCAGCACCTTGCCATGGCGATCGACGAGGAACTTGGTGAAATTCCACTTGATTGCCTGCGTGCCCATCAGCCCGGGCGCGGCTTTCTTGAGCGCGGCAAACAGCGGGTCGGCGTTGGGACCGTTGACCTCGACCTTTGAAAAGACGGGAAAGGTCACGTCGTAATTGACCGTGCAGAACTGCGCGATTTCCGCCGCATCGCCGGGCTCCTGCGCGCCGAACTGGTTGCAGGGGAAAGCCAGCACCTCAAAGCCGCGATCGGCATATTTACGATGCAGTGCCTCCAGCCCGGCATATTGCGGGGTGAAGCCGCATTTGGAGGCGGTGTTGACAATCAGCAGCACCTTGCCGGCATAATCGGCGAGCGACGCGGTCTTGCCGCCTGGTGCCTTCACCTCGAAATCGGTAATCGCGATCATGCCCCTTCCCCGTCGTGCAGCGCGAGCAGATGCGCGAGGTTGCGCTTCACCCCCGGCCATTCGCTCGCGATGATCGAATAAACGACAAGATCGCGATGCCGTCCATCCAGTAACTGATGGTTGCGCAGCACGCCATCGCGCTTGGCGCCGAGCCGCTCAATCGCGGCCTGGCTACGGCGATTAAACCAGTCGGTGCGGATTTCAACGACCGCACAGTCCATCACCTCAAAGGCATGGGTCAGCAGCAACTGCTTGGCCTCGGTGTTGACGCCGGTGCGCTGGACCGATCGCGCATAAAAAGTGCCGCCAATCTCCAGCCGCTTATGCGCCTCGTTCATCCGCATATAGCGCGTCTGGCCAACGATTGCGCCATCGCTAGGGCGGGTGACGACGAATGGCATGACGCGACCGGCATCGCGATCGCGAAACAGCGCGGCCATATAGGCGTCAGGGTTTTTCAGGCCGGAAGCCGTGGTGTAAAAGAGCTCGGTGGTCTTGCCATCGGCGGCAGCCGCGACAATACCGACCACATCCTCTGCCACGACAGGCCGCAGCACGACATGCCGCCCGGCAAGCGTCGGTTGTTCACGCCAGGGGTTCACGACTTGGAACCTTGCGGAGGAGAAGCGCTGACCGACCCCAAGAAATAGGCTGCATCATAAGCGCCATCCGGGTCGATCGTTCGGTCCTTGGTATTTGGCTTCGCAAAGCGCGCGGCCGCTTTCCAGGCAACATTTCCAGATACAGGATGCGAGGCGCATTCAATTTGGTCCGACCTAATCGGCTCGCCAGGCTTCACCGGGCCGCTCAATTGACAGGTCCACACCGTCCCAGCGAGATATGCCATATTTAACGAAGCCACGGGGTACCGTTGCGCCAAGCGCATGGCCATTGGGTCATAGCTTACACCCCGAACGTTGATGGTGTGTCTGCGGGCATGAGCGTTGCCCGCCAGCACAAGAACATGCCGATAGCGGGCCCTGTCTACAGCGCGGCTGATATTGTCGGCCTGGATTGCCTCGTGAAGCGCAGGATTACGCAGATCGGCAAAGCGCTGTTGCTGGCTGGCATCGGGGGCGCCGTTGAACGCGACAACATCGATGTTGAACCCGGAAACCTTCAAGAGATGAAGGTCGGCCAGCATCGCAAACATAGCCTGACTGGTGACCCCGTCGTTTCGGCTTGTCCATTCGGGCATCAATGACGATAGATCACGGACAAATGCGGCATGCGGAAGCGCCCATGCACGCTGCAGTCCGTCATTGTCGCTAAGCTCCAGTGCGACCAGCAGCCGATCGCCATTTCGCGACAGCGCGCAAGCAGTGCGGCCAAAAAACGCGGGCGATTGCGCACTTCCATGAACCTCGCCCAAAATAACGATGCGCGCGCGATCTGCGCCAACAGCACGCCAGCCTCTAGGTAAGCTGCACTTTGCGCTGGCAGCCATTGGAAGCGCCAAAGCGAGGAGAAGACCGGCAAAGATCATCAAACGCTTCACCCCAACCTCCCTTCATGCAGTCGCAGCACCCGGTCCATCCGAGCGGCGAGCCGCTCATTATGCGTCGCGATCAGCGCGGCTGAGCCTTCCTCGCGCACCAGCCGGATGAACTCGGCGAGCACAACGTCGGCGGTGGCCTCGTCCAGATTGCCGGTGGGCTCATCGGCGAGCACCAAAGCGGGTTTGTTGGCGAGCGCGCGGGCGACGGCGACGCGCTGTTGCTCGCCACCCGATAACTGGTTGGGCCGATGCGTCAGCCGCGCGCCCAGACCCAGCGAGGTCAGCAGCCGTTCGGCCCGCGCCTGCGCTTCGGCAGGCGGGCGATCGCGGATCAGCTGAGGCAGCAGCACATTTTCGGTCGCGGTAAAATCGGGCAGCAGATGGTGGAATTGATACACAAAGCCCAGCCGGTCGCGACGCATTTCGGTGCGCCCCTGCTGGTCAAGCGCGGCGGCTTCTACGCCGGCGATGCGGATCGAACCGCGAAAGCCGCCCTCGAGCAGCCCGACCGCCTGCAGCAAGGTCGACTTGCCCGAGCCCGACGGACCCAGCAACGCGACGATCTCGCCCGGCGCGACCGAGAGGTTGACGCCGCGCAGCACCTCGATCGTCACATCGCCCTGGGTGAAGCTGCGGGTCAGTCCCCGCACATCGAGAACGGGATTAGCCATGCCAAAATCCCGTCTGCCCTGAGCGACGTCGAAGAGCCGTTCTTCCTGGCGAGAAAGTGCCGTGCGTCGACAAGCTCAGCACGAGCGGAGGGCGGGTGATTGCCTCATTCATAGCGCAATACCTGCACCGGATCGGTGTCCGCCGCCTTGAACGCGGGGTAGAGCGTGGCAAGGAAGCTGAACACCAGCGCCATCAGGGCGATGATCGTGATTTCCACCGGATTGGGTTTGGACGGCAGCTCGGTCAGGAAGCGGATCGAGGGATCCCAGAGGTTCTGGCCCGTCAGATACTGGATCGCATCGACGATCGGCTGGCGGAAATAGAGGAAGGTAAAGCCCAGGATCAGCCCCGCGACCATGCCCAGCGCGCCAATCGTCGTCCCCACCGTCATGAAAACGCGCATCAACGCCGCCCGCGTCGCCCCCATGGTGCGCAGGATCGCAATGTCACGCGTCTTGGCGCGGACCAGCATGATCAGCGACGACAAGATATTGAACACCGCGACCAGGATGATGATCGACAGCACGGTGAACATCGCGACGCGCTCCACCTCCAGCGCCTGAAACAATTGCGCGTTCATCTGCCGCCAATCGGTCAGCACCGCGCGGTTGGCGACGCTTTGCTTGAGCGGCCCCAGGATTGGCCCGACCTGATCGGCATTGCGGGTAACCAGCTCGATCATGCCGACCTTGTCGCCCATTAACAGCAGTTGCTGCGCATCCTCGATCGGCATGACGACATAGGCCTTGTCATAATCATAGACGCCAATCTCGAAAATCGCGCCGACGGTGTAGCTGACGACGCGCGGCACGGTGCCAAAGGGCGATGTTTGCCCCTGCGGGCTGATCAACTGAATCTGATCGCCGACTTGCGCGCCCAGTTCTTCCGCCAATTGGCTGCCGATCGCAACACGGCCGCTGCCCGGCGTCACATTGGCGAGCGCGCCCGACTTCACATGGCTGGCAATATCCTTGTTGCTGCGGATATCTTCGGGCCGCATGCCCCGCACCAGCACCGCTTCGACCCGGCCATTGAAGCTCGACATCAGGGGCTGCTCGATCAGCGGCGTGGCGGAAACAACGCCCGGCGTTGCGCGCGCATCGCGGACGATGGCGCGCCAATCCGGCAATTCACCGCCATA
>CANJKQ010000049.1 GCA_947474905.1 Pseudomonadota bacterium
CAGCCATGGCGCGCAATGTCATTTTCGCCTCGATCATGGATTTCTAAAATATGGGAGAAGGGCGGGCGAGGGCAAGAGGGGCTCGAGGCCCATCAACCATGAAAATGGGGCGGCCACCGCATCGGTGACCGCCCCATCCTTTGCGTCTTTGCTCCCCCGCGTCGGGGGAGCCCAGCCGTTACGCCGAGATCTTGATCTTCTCAGCAGCAACCGCGATGCGGTTCGAAATCGGCTGAGCGATGTCGTTCGAAACCTTCAGCAGGTTTTCGGTCGCCTTCGACGATTCGGCAACCAGCGCGTCGAACGACTGGCGGACATAGTCGCTGTGCAGCTTCATGAACTCGGTCGGGGTCTTGACCGACGACAGGCTCTTCAGCGTGGTGGTCGCGTGCTCGAACGACTTGCGGGTATATTCGGCAGCTTCCTGACCCAGCGTCTCGAACGCCTTGGTGGCGATCTTTGACGATTCGACCAGGGCTTCGACATTGCCCTTGTTGAAGTCGTTGAGGTCGGCGAAGAACTTAGTGCCGCGCTCAACGGCCGACTTGGTGCGGTCGTTCATTTCGGTGAACATGCTCTGCGCCTTTTCGGTCGCCTGCTTGATGGTGTTTTCCATGATCGTGACTTCCTTCTGTGCGGGTGAGGTGGCGGCCGGAGCGGCTGCCTTTTCTTGGGTGGGCTTGACTTGAACCGGAGTGACCGGCGTCGGCGTGGCAACCGGCGCGGGCGCTGCCGCAACCGGGGCCGCGACCGGCGCGTCGGCCTTGACGTCGACCGGCTTTGCCTGAACCGGCTTCACCGTCGGTGACTTTGCCGCAGCCTTGGGGGCGGCGGGAGCTTGAGCAACAACCGCCGGCTCAGCGACCGGCGGGGTAACGGGCGCGTCGACCGTCGGCGCCTTGGCGGCGTCAACCGGCTTTGCGACCGCCTTTGGCGCTGCCTTGGGGGCGGGCGCCGGGGTCTTCACATCGGACTTAACATCCTTGCTGGCCATCGGGCCCTCCACAGCTTTAATGCTGCACTGCAATATAAAGCAGCCGGAACGAAATGCAAGTTATTTTTGTGCAGTGCAGCAAAACCTGCCGCCACTGACTCAAGCGATTAGCCTGATTGAGCTTTTTCAGCGAGCGCGGACGTAACGGCCCGGCGCGTCATCCAGTGATTTCATCGCACCGCGGCCGGGTTTGCGTGGCCCCTTGGCAGGGATTTTTGCTGCACTTTGCCCGGCAATCCAGCCAATCCAGTCGGGCCACCAGCTTCCCTTGGTCTCAATGGCGCGGGCGACGAAATCGTCAAGCGTTTTCGCGACGCCGTCATAGGTCCAATATTGATATTTCCCGGCGGCGGGCGGGTTGACGACCCCGGCAATATGACCCGATCCCGCCAGGACGAAGCGCACCGGGCCACGCAGCGTCTCGGTCAGCTTCCACACGCTCGCCAGCGGAGCGATATGGTCCTCGCGCCCCGCCTGGACATAGGAAGGCGTGGTGATTCTGCCCAGATCGATGGGAGTGCCGCCGACCGACAGCGCGCCGGGCTTGACCAGCAGATTGTCGCGGTAAAGATCGCGCAGATACGACAAGTGCCATTTCGCCGGCAAATTGGTGGTATCGCTGTTCCAGTAAAGCAGATCGAATGGCGCATAATCGCGGCCGAGCAGATAATTATTGGTGACGTAATTCCAGATGAGGTCGCGCCCGCGCAACAGGTTGAACGTCGCGGCCATATAGCGACCATCGAGATAGCCGTCGGGGGACAATTGCGCGATCATCGCCAGTTGCTCGTCATCGACGAAATTGAGCAGCTCGCCCGCCTTGCTGAAATCGACCTGGGCGGTGAAGAAGGTGGCGCTCTTTACCTTGTCCGCTTGCCCCCGCGCGGCGAGCACCGCCAGCGTTGCGGCGAGCGTGGTACCCGCAACGCAATAGCCGATGGCGTGGACGCTTTCGACCCCAAGCAACGCGCGCACCGTATCGATCGCGTCAATCTGACCGCGCTCGACATAATCGTCCCACACCACATCGCCCATGCTGGCGTCGGCTGACTTCCACGACACCATGAACACCGTCAGCCCCTGGTCGACGGCCCATTTGATGAAGCTTTTTTCGGGGCTGAGATCGAGGATGTAAAAGCGGTTGATCCAGGGCGGGAAGATGATCAGCGGCGTTTCGAACACCTGATCAGTCGTCGGCGTATATTGGATCAGTTCGTAAAGCGGCGTGCGCTTGATCACCTTGCCAGGGGTGATGGCAATATTGCGCCCCACTTCGAATGCTTCAGCGTCGGTTTGCGTCAGCTGGCCTTTGGCGAGATCGGCGAGCATATTCTGCATGCCCGTCAGCAGATTTTCGCCGCCCGTCGCCACGGTGCGATCGAGCACTTCGGGGTTGGTGATCGGGAAATTGCTGGGGCTGACCGCGTCGACAAAAGCGCGCGACGCGAAGCGCAGCTGTTCCTTCGCCTTGGGGTCGAGCCCGTCAACCGCCTCGACATTGCGCAGTAAATGATCGCTGATCAGATAATAGCTTTGGCGCAGCCAGTCGAACACCGGGTTTTCGCGCCATGCGGGGTCTTTGAAACGCTTGTCTTTGGCAAGCGCGGCGGGCTCTTCGGCGGGAGTCGCCTCAGGGTCAAGGAAACGCTGCCACAGCTGGAAACTGTCATCCCAAAAGGACTGGACTCGGTCGAGCGTGGCGTTGTCGGTAAACCCCTTGATTTCGGGCATGAACCCCGCGTCGCGCATCCCCTTCAGCCCGGCTTCCATCGCCATTTGCTGGGCGCGGCCCATCACCCAGGTCCAGTGCTGCATATCCTCCAGGCTGGGGAGCGGCGGGATGGCGGGTGCGGCAGGGGGAGCGGGCGGGGCGGTGTCGGACACGAAGGTGCTCCTTTCGCCACCCCTTTACTGCCCGTGGCGCCAAACGTCACCAGCCCGCTGCGATAAAGCGGGTTATGGACAAGCGCCGCGCGCCTCCCGCGCCTTACGCCGCTGCCGCGACCGGTCCCGCTGCGGTTCGTGACATCAGCAGATAGGTCATGAAATTCTCGCCATAATAATGGCCTTCGCTGTCCTTATACCCCTGCTTCAATCCCTTTTTCGGGTCATAGCCACCCGTGTTATAGGCAATCGCGATCGATGCGATTTGCGCATCGGTCAGTGGCGTATTGAGCGGGAGGTGGAGACGAGCCGCCGCGTCCTTCAGTTCCATAACCCATTTCGCCAGCGTCTTGTCGAAATCGGCATAGCCGCCGCTCATGAAATAGGCTTGGTCGAGGTCGAAGAACTGAAGATCATATTGGAAGATGCCAAAGGCGTGGCAGAATTTGTCCGGATTGGCGGCGACAGCGCCATAGCCGTGAATATGCGCCGCCATGTCGACCAGCGCCTGGCGCGCAACATCAAACATTTGCTGGCCATTGGGCTGATGAGCGACAAGCTGTTTCTTGGTCCGTGGAAAGGCCTGCCGCCCGCCGCCGCCCGGTTTCGCGTCGATCGTGTCGCCGACGCACAGGCGCAATATCTCCGCCACTGCCATGCCCTGCCGACGCAGCGGCACCCAGACGTCGCCGGTTTCCTGGCAGGCGATCGCGGCCAGCATGTCGATGGTGAAGGGGGTTCCGTGGATCGCGGGCGCAATTTTGGCGCCGAATGTCGTTTTGAACCAAGCAAAATCGCTGCTCGTCGCCATTGCTCGCCTCCTGGTGATTTGCCCGCAAAATCTACCATCGGCTGGCGCGCGTCATAAGCTGGTTTCGTATCCGTAATGGCTACATGTGGAGTCGCGGCCTTGGGCTTCGACAACCCCGCGATCGCGCCGTATAAGCAGCGATCGATAAATGAGCTGAAAGCCCGATTGGCCGATGTCCGACGATTTTTACCGCATCAAGCGCTTGCCCCCCTATGTCATCGCCGAAGTCAATGCGATGCGGGCAGCAGCGCGGGCGAGCGGTGAGGACATTATCGATCTCGGCATGGGTAATCCCGATCTGCCGCCGCCGCCGCATGTTATTGAGAAACTGTGCGAAGTGGCGTCGAAGCCCGATGCCCATGGCTATTCGCAGTCGAAGGGCATTCCCGGCCTGCGTCGCGCCCAGGCCAATTATTATGCCCGCCGCTTCGGTGTCGAGCTCGATCCCGAGCGCGAAGTCGTCGTGACGATGGGATCGAAAGAGGGGCTCGCCAGCCTGGCCACCGCGATTACCGCGCCGGGTGATGTCGTGCTGGCGCCCAACCCCAGCTACCCCATCCATACCTTCGGCTTCATCATTGCGGGCGCGACCATCCGCGCGGTGCCGACCACGCCCGACGAGCGCTATTTCGAGAGCCTGGAGCGGGCGATGGCGTTCACCGTGCCGCGCCCAAGCGTGCTGGTGGTCAACTACCCGTCCAACCCTACGGCCGAGACGGTCGATCTCGCTTTCTACGAGCGGCTGGTCGCCTGGGCGCGCGCGAACAACGTCTGGGTACTCTCCGACCTGGCCTATTCCGAGCTTTATTATGACGGGCGGCCCACGCCCTCGATCCTCCAGGTGAAGGGCGCCAAGGACGTCGCGGTCGAGTTTACCAGCTTATCCAAGACCTATTCGATGGCGGGCTGGCGGATCGGCTTTGCGGTCGGCAACCAGAAGCTGATCGCGGCGATGACGCGGGTGAAATCCTATCTCGATTACGGCGCCTTCACCCCCATCCAGGCCGCCGCCTGCGCCGCCTTGAACGGCCCGCAGGATATCGTCGCGCAGAACCGCGAGCTGTATCACAAGCGGCGCGACTTGCTGGTCGAGAGTTTCGCGCGCTCGGGCTGGGATATCCCACCGCCCGCCGCGTCGATGTTCGCCTGGGCGCCGCTGCCGCCTGCGCTCCAGCATTTAGGTAGCCTTGAGTTCTCCAAACAATTGCTCGTCCATGCCAAGGTCGCGGTCGCGCCCGGCGTCGGCTATGGTGAGCTGGGTGAGGGTTATGTGAGGATCGCCTTGGTCGAGAATGAACAACGGCTGCGCCAGGCGGCGCGCAACGTGAAGCGCTATCTCCAGCAGATGGGCGTCAACACCCCGGCCAAGGCGGGTTGAGTTGACGCGCCGGCTGGGATGACCACCGCTTGAACCTTCCCAAACCGTTTCCATTCACCGTTCGTGTCGAGCGCAGTCGAGACACGGGAACCTGGCGATGCGCTTGCGGTCCGTCCCTCGACTGGGCTCGGGACGAACGGGTGGCTTTTGGTCTGGCGGCCGAATGCCGCTGATTAACCCGCTCTACTCGCTCGCCGGGGTGCTCGTCGGCCTGCTGGTCGGCCTCACTGGCGTTGGCGGCGGATCCTTGATGACGCCGCTGCTCGTGCTGCTGTTCGGCTTCCACCCGGCGACCGCAGTCGGCACCGATCTGCTCTATGCGTCGGCGACCAAGACCGTCGGCACCAGCGTCCATGGCTGGCGCGGCACGGTGAGCTGGCGCGTCGTCGGTTTACTCGCGTTGGGCAGCGTGCCGATGACGCTGGTGACGCTGGCGCTGATCGGCGATTACGGCCAGCAATCGCCCGCCATTTCGCGCCTGATCACGACCGTCCTGGGCGTCATTCTGGTGCTGATCGCGCTCGCAACGTTCCTGCGCCAGCGGCTGATCGCCTGGATGGCGCCGCGCTTCGACAGGATGCGCGGTTGGCAGATCGGCATGCTGACCGTGCTCTTGGGCATGGTGCTGGGGGTGCTGGTGACGCTCACCTCGGCGGGGGCGGGCGCGCTGGGGATGACCGCGCTGATCCTGCTTTACCCCAAAATGCCGGTCAATCGGCTGGTCGGATCAGACATCGCGCATGCCGTGCCGCTCACGTTGCTGGGCGGGCTGGGGCATTGGTATCTGGGGTCGGTGAATGTCGATCTGCTGGTGTCGTTGCTGGTGGGGTCGATCCCCGGCATCATCATCGGCAGCCTGCTCGCGACGCGCGCGCCCGACCGGATTTTGGGGCCGATATTGGCGACAACGCTGGCAGTCGTGGGAGTGAAGCTGCTGACGTGAGGTTGGTTCAAGCCCCTCCCCCACTGGGGGAGGGGTTGGGGTGGGGGATTGCGGCGGGCGACGCGCGCCTTTCCACCCATCCCAACCCCTCCCTGGCAGGGAGGGGCTTGCCGGATATGCCCGTCAACCCATCATTGCCGCCGTCGACGCCCTAACCACCAGCTCATAGCCGACCTCGCGGCGTTCAACCTCGCCTTCCGCCCCGCCGAGCAGCAAGTCAGCCGCCGCAAACGCCATCTCGCGCATTGGCTGGCGGATGGTGGTGAGCGGCGGCCAGACATAGCCCGCCAGCGCGGTGTCATCGAACCCCGCCACCGATAGCGAGCCCGGCAGATCGAGGCCGCGCCGGTGCGCGGCGGCCAGCACGCCCGCCGCCATGTCGTCACTCGACGCGAAAATCGCGGTCGGTGGATTGGGCAGCGCGAGCAGCGCTTCACCCTGCGCGGCGCCGCTGGCGAAATCGTAATTGCCGGTTTTCACCAATAGGGGGTCGGTTTTGATCCCCGCCTCGCGCAACGCCATCAGATAGCCTTCATGCCGCTGCGCGCTTGTCGCATAGCTGGGGTGGCCCGCGATGAAGCCGATGCGGCGATGGCCAAGCGCGATCAGGTGCCGCGTCATCGCGGCGGCGGCGCCCTGATTATCGATAAAGACCGATGGCGCGGCGCCTACATCGCTGCCCGGCGACACGCGCACATAGCGCACGCCGCGCCGCTCAAGCAGGTCGAGCACCGCGCGATGGTCGCTGACCGGCGGCGTCAGGATCAGGCCATCGACATGCGTTGCCTCGACCAGGCTTTCAATCTCGTCGAGCAGCTTCGGGCTGTCGCGATCATAGGGCTGGGCGATCATCCTGACGCCGTCTTCCTCGCAGCGATCGCGAATGCCCGACTGCATTTCATAGACATAATAGGGGCTGGGATTGTCACAGATCAGCG
>CANJKQ010000050.1 GCA_947474905.1 Pseudomonadota bacterium
AAGCGCAGCACCGGCGTGCCATCCGACAGGATGATATGGCGGCCATCCTGCGTCATCCCCCAGCCTTCGCCATCATAGCGAAAGCTGCCGGTCAGCCGAAAATCCTTGAGCGCGCGGCGCTGGCCATGGCCGCCATGCCAGATGACGTTCAGGATTTCATCGCGCCACACCACAATCCCCTCGCCAAACACATCGGGGGCGAGCTGCGTCTGTTGTTCGACCTTGCCGGTGGCAAGGTCGATGCGGCGGATAAACGATTGCCGCTCATAGCCCGTGCTTTCGTAAAGCTTGCCGTGATCGATCAACAGGCCTTCGGTGAAGGCGCTGCTGTCGTGTGGCAGGCGCTCGACGATCGTCGCGGTCACGATGGGAACCGCCGGGGGCGGCGCATCTGCCCCCCCCACCATCAAGGGCGCGACAATAGCCAAAGCCGTTGCAGCAAAGCGGCGGAGGTGGTGGGAGCGCGGCATGGCGCTTTCATGCCCGCTTCGGGCGGCAATGCAAACCGCTATTGCGGCGTAACGGGGTTGGGGCCGGTTGCTGGCGCAGGCTGGAGCGGTCGTTGCTGGCGTTCCCCACGCTGGGCACGGAGCGCCTCCAGCGCCTCGCTGCAGCCGCTCGACAGCTTGGCGCGATTGGCGCGCAGGCATGCACCAAGCTTGCCGTCGCCTGGCTGCATGCCGGGGCACAAGCTCGCGAAATCAGCGCCGCATGCCGCCTGCAACCCCGCCAACCGCCGACCGCCGCCATGATGCGCGGGCGATTGATCGCCGGGCTGCACCACCGGCGCAGGGGCAGGCACAGGCGCTGCATCATTGTTCTGCGCCAGCGCGACGCCGCCCGAAAAGCCCAGGGCTGCCAAGGTGATCACTATGGCCGTGCGCATTGCCACCATCCTTCGATCAAGATTGAGGGGGAGCGCGGGTGCCAGGGACTGGATCCGCGCTCCCCCAGTGATCGGGACGCTGCTTGCGGGACCGGGGGGAAGTCGCAGCGCCCGAACCGGTTACGATGCGATCAACGCGGCAGCGTGCTGTTCCCTTCGGTCATCGCCGCTGGGGCAGGCACAATGCCGGGGCCAGGATCGGCTTGGGCTGCCCATAGGGCACGCAGACGCTGCTGCCGCCGAAAGGCGCGCAGGCGCCGTTCGGTCCAGCTTGGCTGGGGCGGTGCCGCGACAGCGGGTGCAGGGGCTGCGTCGGCGCCAGGCACGGCATCGGCGGTGATCGGCGTCGGCGCCTCCGCGGCCTGATTTGATTGCAACCGGGCAAGGCGGCGCTGCTCCTCAAGCTGGTCAGCCTCGGCAGCGCGGGCGCGCAATTGGTCACGCAAGCCCGGACGCGCGTCGAGATAGATTATGGCACGATCGCGCATCACCGCCATCGCCGGGGGCAGCTTGGTCTGGGTGTCACCGCGCACTGCGGCGCCAAAGGCGATTTCGCGCATGTCGAGCTGTTGATCGATTACCTGGCGCGGCACGAACCGGCCCTGTTGGGCAAGCCGCGACTGGACAACGTCAATCTGGCGCTGGCGCTGGATGAAGTGGCGCACAAAGCCGAGCTGGGGCGGTGGCGGCGGGACGGCGAGTGGCGAGGGGCTTGCCCCTGCGTCGGGCGTCGGCTGCGCTGTTACCAGCTTTGCCGGCTGCGACCGTTCATGGTGCGGATGCCCGTGCTCCTTCGCCTTGGCCGGCGCGAACATCGCGATCAGCGGCGCGGGCACGGCAAGGTGGATCGGCGGGAAGAACCCCGTTGCTGCCGCCGTGGCGCTGGCCACGCCCAGCGCGATGACGCCAATGCTGGCGCGCCGCATCCAGGCGCCGCGCCTGCCGTCACCAAATACGCGGCGGCGTGGCAGCGGGGGCAGCGCGGCCAGCCCGGGCGGTGGCATTTTGGCGATGCGTTCGCCAAAGCCGGGCATCGGCTCGGGCACGGCAAACCGGTCAAGCGCGCGCGCCATCGCCGCATCGATGATCAGACGGTCAGTCTCGGTCACGACGCTCCTCCCGGATCGCCGAGAATGCCTGCTGCCGCCAGCTTGTCGCGCAACGTGGCGCGGGCGCGGAACAGCAGCGATTCAAATGCCTTGATGTTCATGTCCATCGCATGGGCGGCAGCCATGTTGCTCAAATCCTCGTAATAGGTCAGCACGATCGCCGCGCGCTGCCGTTCGCTCAATGCATCGATGCACCGAACGACCGCTGCCCGATCCTGATCCTCCTCGATCAGCACATCGGCATTGGGCGCTTCATCGACACGCTCGGGTACGCCTTCGTCACTCACCGTCCGGCGACGACGCAGCCGGTCCAGGCACAAATTGGTGGTGACGCGGCACAGCCAGGCACCAATGCCCGACCCTGTCTCTCGCCACCGCGCGGCGTGTTGCCACAGCCGCAGAAACGCCTCTTGCGCGACGTCCTCCGCCTCGGTCGCGTCGCCCAGCATGCGATAGGCGATGCGCCGCATGGCAACGGCATGGGCATCGGCGATGGCGCGAAACGCCGCAGGGTCACGCGCGGCGACGCGCGCCATCAGCGCGGCGTCATCCTGCCTTTGTGTCCCTGTGCCGCGTTGCGCCAGCACGTGCTGCCCTTTTTCCGTCGTCCCGCCGGGACGTCGCCGCTTTGGTCGATTAACGGGGCGCCCGGCGATATCCTTCGCTGATGTTACTCAGGATAGGTGATTTGCCACCATAGGGCAAAGTCGCGGCGCTGGTCGGCGCTCATGTGAAGGCCGGTCTTGCTGCGCCGCCACAGCGCATCATCAGGCGCGCGCGCCCATTCGCGGTCGTGCATCCAGCGCGCTTCCACTTCGCTCAGGCCGCCGCCAAATTGCCGCCCCAGCCCCGCCAGATCCTCAATCCCGGCCAGCATCTCATCCAGCATCGACCCATAAGCCCGCACCAATCGCACCGCCTGATCGGCCGGCAGAAAGGGCCAGCGCGCGCGCACGGTGGCAAGGAAACCGGCGAAATCCCCGATATCGCCGCCGGGAAACAGGCGGTTGCGCGTCACCCGGCGTGGTTTGATGCTCAGCGGCGCGGCGAGCTTTGCCACCGCCTCTTCGGCCAAATGCCGTGCCGTGGTGATCTTGCCGCCAAAGACTGAGAGCAGGGCGGGGCCAGTCGCATCGAGCTCGAGCACATAATCACGGGTGACGGCCTTGGCCTCGCTCGCGCCGTCATCATAAAGCGGCCGCACGCCCGACCAGGTCGACACGACGTCACCCGGCGCAATCTGTTGGCGGAAATGTCGGTTGGCCGCGTCGCACAGATAGGCAATCTCGTCGGCGTCGATCACCGCGTCCTCAGGCGCGTTGACGGGAACATCGGTCGTGCCGATCTCGGTAAAGTCGCGCTGCCACGGAATGGCAAAGACGATGCGACCATCGGGCTGTTGCAGAATATAGGCATGGTCGCCGTCATACAGGCGCGGCACGACGATGTGGCTGCCCTTGATCAGCCGGACATTGGCAGCGGCGTTGACGCCCAGCCGACCCATCATCTGGTGAACCCACGGTCCGGCGGCATTCACGATCGCGCGGGCGCTGACCCGTTGACCATCAGCCAGCGTTGCGTCCCAATGATCGCCGATGCGCCGCGCCGAGACGAGTTCGGTCCGAGTGTTGATCGCTGCCCCGTGCGCCGCCGCATCGATGGCGTTGAGCAAGGTGAGCCGGGCATCGTCGACTTGCGCATCCGAATAGACGAAGCCGCGTGCCCCGTCCTTCAACGGCGCAACAAAGCCGGTGTCGCTGCGCCTTAACCCGCGCGACCGCGGCAGCGACATGCGCCCGCCAAGAAAATCATAGAGATACAGCCCCAGCCGCAACATCCACCATGGCCGCGCGCTATGCTCATAGGGCAGGATGAAGAGCATTGGCCGGATCAGATGCGGCGCGGCATGGACCAGCCGCTCACGCTCGCGCAGCGCCTCTGCAACCAGCTTGAATTCGTAATATTCAAGGTAGCGCAGCCCGCCATGAATCAGCCCGGTCGATGCCGAGGAGGTGGCGCCTGCCAGATCGCCCTTGTCGACCAGCAGCACCGACACGCCATTCAGCGCGGCCTCGCGTGCGATTGCCGCGCCGTTGATGCCGCCGCCAATGATGAGCAGATCATATGTCACCGTTGTCGGATAGGGCGCGGGCGAGCGCGGGTCCAGTCCGCTTGGGGCCGGCCGTCGGAACCCGTCTTCACGCCGAAGGTTGATCCAGTCGGCAGCAGGGCTTGAGGAGACGATAGATGCGCAAAGCGGCATTTGCTGCAGTGGCACTGGTCGGTGCGCTGACCGCGCAACCGGCGCTGGCCGATCCGCCGAACGGGTGGCAGCAGGATCGCTATGGCCAGCACGATCAGGGCGATGACCGTGACCATGGCGACCATCGCGATCGCGGCGATGGCCGTGATCAAGGTGGTGGCCGTGATCAAGGGGACGGTCGTGATCGGGGCGATGATCGCTATCGTGGTGATGACCGTTATCGCGGCGGTGACGATCATGGTCGTGGCGGCTGGCGCGGCGAGGACGATCGCAGTCGCGGTTGGCGCGGCTGTCCGCCGGGGTTGGAGCGCAAGGGCTGCGTCCCGCCCGGTCAGGCACGGCATTATTTCTATTCGCGTGGTCAGGCCTTGCCCTATGGTTATGGCGGCTGGACGCGCTATGACGCATTGCCCGTGCAATTCCGCCATCGCTACGGCTATGGCGACCGCTATCGCTACATTTACCGTGACAATGTGGTTTACGTGGTCGATCCGCGCACACGGCTGATCCGCGATGTGGTCGATCTGTTGAGCTATTGAGGCGATGGCGGTTTGGCGTGGCGTCCCCACGCGGAACCGCCTATCCTTGCGGCCATGCCCAAGCCCAAGCGCCCGGCAGGCTTGCCGAGCCGCCAGCAGATCCTGGATTTCATCACCTCGACGCCCACCCCGGCCGGCAAGCGGGAAATTGCCCGTGCATTTGGCTTATCGGCGCAGGAAAAAATCGCGCTGAAAGCGCTGCTCAAGGACATGGCCGATGAGGGGCTGATCGATTCCGCGCCCGGCCGCGCTTTCCACAAGATGGGCGGCGTCCCCAAGGTGACGGTGCTGCGCGTCACCGAGGTGGGGGATGACGGCACCATCTGGGCCGTGCCCGAAAGCTGGCATGCCGAAACGCCGCCGCCGCTGCTCAGAGTGCGCGATCGCAAGCAAGGCGCGCTGGCGCTGGGAGACCGAATCCTCGCCCGCACCGAGGAAGCGGGCAAGGGCTGGATCGCGCATCCCATGAAGACGCTGGCGCGGGGTGAGGCGCTGATGCTCGGCGTGCTGCGGCAAGTGGGCGACCGGCTGTTCCTGCAAGGCGTCGAGAAAAAGGAACGGCGTGATTTTCCGGTGGCGGATGCGGGCGGGGCGCAAGCCGGTGACCTGGTGCTGGCGGAAAAGACCGGCCGCCCGCCGCGCATCGCCGCGCGGGTGACGCAAGTGCTGGGCGATCCCTTTGCACCGCGCGCCTTTTCGTTGATCGCGGTGCACAAGCACGAGATTCCGGTCGCGTTCAGCGAGGAAGCGCTGAATGAGGCGACGCGGGTGGCGAAGCAGCCGCTCGACGGACAGGGCCGTGAAGACCTGCGCCATCTTCCCATCATTGCGATCGACCCTGCCGATGCGCGTGACCATGACGACGCGGTCTGGGCGGTGCCCGATGGTGATCCCGCCAACCCCGGCGGCCATCGCGCCATCGTCGCCATCGCGGATGTCAGCTTTTACGTGCGGCCGGGTGCCGAGCTTGATCGGGAGGCGCGGCGGCGCGGCAACAGCGTCTATTTCCCCGATCGCGTCGTGCCGATGCTGCCCGAAATCCTGTCAGCCGATATCTGTTCGCTGAAAGAGGGCGAAGACCGCGCGGCGCTTGTCTGTCACCTGACCATCGACAAGGCGGGCGCGATCACGGGGTATCGCTTTGCCCGCGCGGTGGTGCGGATCGCCGCGAACATCGCTTATGAGGACGCGCCGGCGGCGATCGATGCTAATTCCTCTACGTCGTCGCCCCAGCGAAAGCTGGGGCCGCTCTCGGAAAGAGCGACCGAGAACGATCCCGGCGTGCGCTGGGATGACGAGCGTATTCTTCCCGCGCTCCGCAACCTCTGGGCCTGCTGGCGTTCACTTGCGGCGGCGCGCGCGAAGCGCGAGCCGCTCGACCTTGATCTGCCCGAGCGGCGAGTCGTGCTGGATGAAAAGGGGCGGATCATGTCGGTCACCCCGCGCGAGCGGCTCGACGCGCACCGGCTGATCGAGGATTATATGATCGCCGCCAACGTCGCCGCCGCGCTGGCGCTGGAGCGCAAGAAGGCGCCGGTCATGTATCGCGACCATGAGCCGCCATCGCGCGAAAAGCTGGTGGCGCTGAAGGACTATCTCGCCACGTTCGGCCTCGATTTCGCGCTGGGCCAGGTCATTCGCCCCGCCACCTTCAACCATGTCATCGCGCGCGCCCGCGCCCTGGCGACGGCGGCGGAAGACGGTGCCGATATCGTGCCGCAAATCATGGAACAGGTGCTGCGCAGCCAGACCCAGGCCTATTACGGGCCTGAAAATCATGGTCATTTCGGGCTGGCGCTGGCGAGCTATGCGCATTTCACGTCACCGATCCGGCGCTATGCCGACCTGATCGTCCATCGCTCGCTGGTCGCCGCCTTTGGGCTTGGGCCAGGCGGGCTGAGCGAAGGCGAAGCGGCGACGATGGCGCGGATCGGCGAAAGCATTTCGGGGCTCGAGCGCCGCGCGATGGAGGCGGAGCGGGAGACAATCGACCGTTATGTCGCTGCCTATCTGTCGGAACGCGTCGGCGAGGTGATCGAGGCGCGCATCACCGGCGTCCAGAATTTCGGCTTCTTCGCCACGGTGGAGGGCATTGGCGGCGACGGGCTGGTCTCAGTGCGCGATCTGGGCAGCGAGTATTTCCATTATGAC
>CANJKQ010000051.1 GCA_947474905.1 Pseudomonadota bacterium
ATCCGACTTCGGACGAACCTTGGCATCTAACGGTGATGGGTCCGATCATGGATGGGGTTCTCACCATTTTATTTTGGGGGGAGCGGTAAAGGGAGGACGATATTATGGTATTGCTCCTGAAGTATCCTTGACCAGTGATGATCAAGTCGGACAAGGCCGATTGCTGCCATCGACTTCCGTCGATCAATATGCCGCCACCCTAGCCGCTTGGTTTGGGGTAACGAGCTCAGAGATGTCGATTGTGTTACCGCGAATAGGAAACTTTGCCTCGTCGAATCTTGGTTTTATGAACTAGTAAAACTCACGGATCGACGCACGGACATTTGGTGTAGCAATAGACATCTCCGGACTCATCGACACGATTAAGGTTGGCTGTCGAGTGCTATACAAATGACGCATCTCAGAATACTGAGAATATTTATGTCCACGAGAACCCAGATTGCTTGCGAGCTACTGTTACGCAAACCAACCGCCCGGCTCGAATCGCAGCTAGCGGAAAGCTGGGGGTCAGGTCAGACCGCAGCACCATGAACACGTGGGAGGACGCCAACGTTATCGCAAAGGTCAACCGGATCGGTATCGGCCGCATCGTCCTCGGCGGCCTGTTGACCAGCGTCCGCATCGTCGGCCCGGCGCTCTCCGCGCGCGATCAGGGGGGCGAGGTCTATGTGGTCTCCGACGTGTGCGGCGATGTCGCGGAAGAGGCGCATGACCGCGCGATGGAGTGCACGATCGAGGCCGGTGCCCGTCCGATGACGTCCCTGCAATATCTGCTCGAGCTGCAACGCAACTGGGCCCGCGGAAAGACCTATGACCGAACCACCGGCATCGCGAAGGTGCATGGGGCGGCTACAGCCTTGGTCCAACTTACGCGAAGACGATGTTCAACGCCTACGAAGGCTGAGTGAGGCGCGCCCCGACGCGCGAACGCTCCGCGCCGGCCGACCTAATGACACGGGAACGGCTGGATGAAACCCCATGTTGTCTCGCTCGCGGCGGGCATTGTCATTGGCGCGATCTACGCATTGATTAGCGTGCGCTCCCCGGCTAACCCGCTGATCGCCCTGGCCGGTGTGGTCGGCATCCTGGTCGGTGAACAGCGACAATACCAGTTTCGACGATGTGTCCAATCACCACTGGGCGTGCAGTGGCGTCCGTATCGAGCGCAAGCTCCCGGGCGGGAAACGAGCTGTCGGCCTATTGGTCGCGCTGGGCGCTCGATGGAGCGCGCTATGGCGCAGTCGTCGGGCATGAGCGCCGCGACGTGTTTGACGTGCGATTCGCGGGGACCCACAGCAACTGGGACTAGGATACCGAGGCGATGCTGCAAACCGGCGGCTTGGCGGGCCAATCGATCCGTGCCTGGTATGTGGGCGGGATCCTCGGTCGCACCTTCATCGCCTTACCGTGGAAGCCACGACTTGGCTTGCAGCTCGATGTCGCCTCCGGTGATCGCCAGCCCGGTGATGGCAAGCTTGGGACGTTCAATCCGCTCTTTCCAAGCGGCACCTACGTCACGCTGGCGGGCTACACCGGCCTGTCCAATCTCGTGCACCTCAGACCCTCGGTAACGGTGGAGCCGGTCAGCAATCTCACGATCACTGCCGCGGCTGCCGCGCAGTGACGTTTCACGACCGGGGACGCAGTGTATCTTCAGCCCAACTTGCCGCTGCAGGGCACAGCCGGCGCACCCGGGCGATGGACGCAGGCCTATGGCCAGCTGCGCATCGATTACAGACTCTCGCCGAACGTGTCGCTGGCGGCCGAGGCGGTGGCATCCTCGGCGGGACTTGCGATCAAGGCGGCAGGCGGGAAGGATTCCAACTACCTGGGCCTCGCGATAGGCTTCGGCTGGTAGGAGCAGTCTCCGGTCAGAGGCGTTCGGCGTCCCCGTCGGATACCTGCTCGGTTTGCGGCTGGAGGCGCCCATGCGGGTGAGGAACCAACGCTTCGGGAGGAGGCTCGATGGAGACGTCACTCGGCCAGGGCCGACGATACCAGGCGCGAACTGCCATCGCGACGACGTTGAGCGCCAGGCCGATGATGATCCATGGCAATTCGATCGCACCCAACGTCCATCGGCGCCCGAGTTCCGGGGCCAGGCCGATCATGGCGGCGCCTATGCCAAGGTTGGCCAATACGAGCATGGCCAGATGCCCCCAGCGATAGCGCGGCGATAGACCGGGCTTGAGCTGTGGTCGAAGGATTGCGACATACCACCAGAACAGCGTCGATGTGCAGCTCAGCGCCACGATAGCGCCACTATAGAGAAGCAGCGTCGCTGGGTATTGCGGATAGCGGATCTGAAAGCTGACCGCTGCCGGTATGAGCCCCGCGATACCGAGGAAAAGCAGGCATATCGATGTCGTCGTGGCATCGACCCCGGCGAGAAGTGCAAGCGCGCGTCTCTGTTGCGACCAGGCTGTTCCCAGGATGAAGAAACCGACCGCGTAACTCAACAACGGCGCAAACAGCTCCGCCAGCAGGGTCGGAACCTGCCCATCCCAGTGATCGGGGGGCCGTATCTCGAGCGCAAGCAGCGTCAGCGCGATCGCGAACACGCCGTCGGACAGGAACTTCAAGCGATCGATATGCTCATGGTCGGGGTCGAAACGGCGGAACCAATCGTCGAAGGAATTGACCCGCTTGATCCTGACCCGGCCAGTACCGAGCCAATGCCGCACGTTGCTGCGCCTGCTTTGCACATTGCCCCCTTGGCGGTACCTGTCGCTTGTCCCCGAACGAGAATTGCCGAGATATATTGATGCTCACTGCGGTGTCCATTGCCCGGCGCCTCCAACGCTGCTGCGGCGGTCACGTGAAGGGTAGGAACGTCGGTGGCCAGGGTTGAACGTGTGAATCTTTTGTCGGGCAATGGCTCGTTCGTAGCCAAGAATTCAGGGTGGTGATTGGTCGAGCGGCCCGCCAACAGACTTCCAAAGCGACAACGCCGCGTCGATTTGCGCCCTGCGGGCCAGGATCTCGGCGTCGGCGCTGGCGAGTGCCACGCGTTCCGCGTCCAAGGCGGCGGTGAAGTCGTCGAGCCCAGCAAGATAACGTCTGCGCAGCGACGCCGCGACAGCACGATTGTCTGCGATCTCCTCAGCCCGTGCCTCGAGCTGGAGGTTCGTACTGCTGAGCGCCGCAGCGTCGCGCTCGACCTCGCGGACGGCAGTCAACACGGTGGCTCGCAGATTGGCGGCGCGCTCGTCGGCGATCGCCTCGGCCTGGCGCGCGACCGCCTTGCGGCGCCCAAAATCGACGACCGGACCCGCAAGCGCCGCGCCGATGCCGAGCACCTGCGCACCCGGCGTGAACAGCGTTGCAGTCGCAGCTGCGCTGTATCCGCCGGTTGCGCTGAGCGTCAGCCGGGGAAGCCGGTCGCGCGCGCGTGCCGCCGCCCGCGCGTCTGCGGCCTCGAGCCGGGCAAGGTCGCGCCGGACGTCAGGGCGCCGGGTGAGCAGGTCGGCGGGTGCGCCAAGCAGTGGCGAGCGCGCCCTCGGCAGGTCGAGCCGCGTGTCCAGTTCGGGGCCCACCGACGCCGCCGTCCGGCCCAGGATGAGGGCAAGCGCGGCGATGGTGTCAGCGAGATCGGCCCGAAGCGCCGCCGCTGCGGCGCGGCTCGAGGCAGCCAGGCCTCGAGCGCGAAGCGCATCGGTCTCGGGGACCAGGCCAGCACGGGCGCGGGATGCTGCGAGTTGGGCAAGATCACTCTGCGCGTCCGCCGCATGATCGAGCACCTCGATGCGGAGCTGGGTGGCTCGCGCAGCGTAGTAGAGCCGAGCCGTTTCAGCGCGCGTCGTTATTCGGAGCGCCTGCAGATCCAGGGCGGCGGCGGCCACGTCGCCACGAGCAGCGCGCGCCTCGGCACGAAGGCGGCCGAAGATATCCAACTCCCAGGCGGCATCGAACGTAGCGTCGAACGTGTTGGTGTCGCGCGGCTGCAGCGGGATGCCTGATGCGATCGAATTCTGCTGACGCGCCGCCGAGAGCGTCGCTCGCAATTCGGGGGCGAGGGCGGCTCGGGCACCCTGCGCGATCGCGCGGGCCTGGCCCAGCCGCGCCAGCGCGGCCGCGAGATCCAAGTTCTGCGAATTCGCTATCTGCAAATATCTCATCAGCAACGGATCATCGAGGCTCGACCAGAATTCTCCCACGCCGCCGGGTTGGGCGGCGCGATAGGCGACCGAGAGCGTGGCGGGCGCTGGCGCGAGGTGCGGCGTCGTCGTGCAGCCCGCCAAGAGCAGGGAGAGCAGCGCGGCCCGATCGGCAAGCCTAATCATGACCTCGCGGCCGGTCGCGTGCCCCCGTTCGTCGCTTTCGCCGGGAGAAAGACGTCCACCTGTTGACCGACGAACACACCCGTCGTGCCCGGATCGAAGGCGTAGATCATCTGCAGGACGCGCGTATCGACACGCTCATTGGCGCCGCCGGACAAGTTCGTCTTGCCGACCAGCAGCGGCTCAACACGGACAAAGCGGGCCCTCCAGCGTTGCGCCGCCCGGCTGCGGACCGAGAAGACCGCCGATGCCCCGATCGAGATGCGTGGCACGTCGGCTTCGTCAACATCGACGCGCAGGTTGAGCGGGTGCGTCGCGCCGATCACCACCAGCGCGGCCTGGGCTTCGCCGGCCGGGGCAAACTGACCGGGCCTTACATTGACTTGCAGGACGGTACCTGCGCGCGGCGCGCGAACGATCGCCCGGTCTACCGCGATTCGCGCCGCGTCCCGCAGCGCTTCGGCTTGCCTAACGGCGGCGCGCGCCTGGCGGACCTGCATCTGGGTCCGCACGAGCTGGGCCCGCGCCGCGTCGGCTGCGTAACGCCGCGTCGCGGTCTCCTCACGCGACACTGCCCTTGGGTCGTCAACCGCAAGGACCCGTGCCAGCTGGGCGGAGCGGTCGTTGAGATTGGCAGTCGCCTCCGCTACCGACGCAGCGTCCACCGCGACGGTCCGACGGGCGGCCTCCACGTCGGCCTGGCGGACCGCGAGTTGCGCAACGAGGTCTCGGTCGTCGACCTGGAACAGCCTGTCGCGCAGGCGCACCTCCTGGCCGGGCGACACGTAGAGCGCGGCAACGACACCGGAGACTGGCGAGCCGATCGAGACGTTGCGGTCCTCTGCCTCAACCACGCCGGTGGCGCCGATATAGGGTCGCGTCCTGCCGCCCAGGGGCTGAACCGGCGGCAGGTCGGTCGGCTGAACGATGGGATTGGACGGACGGTTGGAGGTCACCGCGACGGCCGACACAATGGCGGCGGCAACGGCGATCAATGGGATACCGAAGCGGATAAGTGGGGCACGGGCTATCATGGGCAGTGCGTCTCTAGGACGGTCGTTGGCGATCGCGTTGGCGCCGATGGACCGGGGCAAGGTCGCATTGTGGCAGGCCAAGCGCGTTGGGGCAGAGGCGTGATCAAGCGCCCTTCCGAACCCAGAGGCGGTTCACGATCATCGCATGCGCTGCATAAGCGGCGGCGATGGCGATCACGGTGCCAGATATCGTTGCGGCGACGGGCACAGGATGCGCGCCGGGCCTTGCGATGACGATGCCATACAGCGCCCACCCGACGACCGATGCGACGGCGAGGTCGCTGAAGCGAACAATCACGACTGCGCCTGCCGCGCCGGCGAGCGCAATCAGCACGGCAGCCTTGAGGGGCCCGACGGCAACACCACAGCTGACGGCAAGCTGCGCGGAGTTGAGGACGGTCGCGAGGCCGATCCACGTCGTCAAGAGGGAGATCGGCACCCTTACGGCCCAAGTACGTGCCAGCGACAGGTCACCGTCGCGCGAGGCGATCCAATAGGCAGCGCAGAGGGTGACGAAAAGCGCCAGGATCACGACGTTGCTGACGCCGATCGGCGTAAAGGGGGTCGCGGCGTTGAGCAGGTAGGAGGCGACCAGCGGCAGCCCGAGGCGATCAAGCGTCCGGTCGTGCCGCAGCGACGGGAGCGCCTGGTAGATCGCGAGCACGACGGCCCCGAGGAAGATCGGTCCCCAGACCGCGAAGGTGAGGGGTGCAGGCGAGAATGCGGTCGGAAACGCGTCATACATGCCGCGTGACCCCTCGTCGTCGAGACCGCCACCGCCGCCGCCCAGCAGCAGGTTGGTGGCGAGCATGGCACCCGCCGACAGCACGACGGCTAACTGGCGCAAACGGCCTGTGATCATGATTTTTCTCTTTCTGCACAAAGTTGCGATTTTTCCCGATGTTTCGGCATTTTCAGGCGACCTTCTCGCCGTGGTTGCGCCGCTCGGAGATCAGGCGGCCATCCTCGAGGCCGATGATGCGGTCGGCGTATTGGAAGATGCGGTTGTCGTGCGTGACGATCAGCACCGCGCGGCCAGGCTGCACCGCGATGTCGCGGAGCAGCGTCATCACTTCCCGGCCCGCCTTCGCGTCAAGCGAAGCGGTCGGCTCATCGCACACCACAATCCGCGGTTCATGGACGAGCGCGCGTGCGATGGCGACGCGCTGCTGCTGACCACCACTGAGGGTATTGGGCAGACTGTCGGATTGCGGACCGATGCCCAGGCGATCAAGCAGCGCGCGGGCGCGTCGTTGCGCCTCCCGCCGAGGCACGCGAGCGGCAAGCAGGGGAATCGAGGCATTCTCGGTGGCCGTAAGCGGTGGCAGCAGATTGAACTGCTGGAAGACGAAGCCGATGCTGTCGCGGCGGAACCGGGCGAGTGATGACGCCCTATCGCGAGTGAGATCGCGTCCCATGACCTCGACCGACCCTGCCTCTGGCGTCAGAATGGCCGACAGTATCGAGATGAGCGTCGTCTTCCCGGAGCCGGACTCGCCGACGATGAA